>CAUWJW010000039.1:0-14834 GCA_963558985.1 uncultured Clostridia bacterium
GCTTTATGAAAAGGCAAGTCTTCATTGTGAAGAAATTTTAAATGCACTTACTATTTCTGCTGCCACAAATCCATCTGCTGAAGTAGCCCTCAGCAAGCTTTCAAGCCTTCGGGGATGCCAGGCGCACTGTACAGCAATATTAAGTGATAAGGACGAGCAGACACTCAAATCATTAGGTATAGATGTAACATGTGATCCGGAATATATTACAAATAATCTTTATTTCAGCTAAAGGACAAGGCTGCAGGCCGTAATAAAATCACATAAGGAAGGGTGATGAAAAATGGAAAAGCGTTTTGAGGAAATTCTAAATTACATTAAGAATCCGCGAGAACTTAGATTAAATAATATGCTGGATCCTTATTTTCTGGGGGCAGATGAGGAAGAAAAGATTGCAGATATTCTTTTTTGTACACAGGACTGGGAGAGAAACCAGAGAAATGAAATACACGGCGGAGCGATTGCATCCATGTTCGACACTGCTATGGGAGTAACTGCAGCTGCATTTCAGGGAAAAGGGAGTGTTTCCACGGCAGATCTTCAGGTCAGTTTCATCCGGCCTTTTCTCAGCGGAGCTTTTATCTTTACGACACAGATTACCAGTATGGGAAAAACCCTGATTCGTGCCACATGTATAGCCCGGGAAAAGCAAAGCGGAAAAATTGTAGCTACAGCATCAGGGACTTTTGTACCTTTTAAAAAGTAGGGAGCCGTAATGTACGCTAAATATTTAGTTTTATTTGCAATACTATTTACAGGATATTTCCTGCGCAAAATCAATTTTTTAGACGATAAAATGAACCATGGGGTCAATAAATTTATCGTCTATTTTGCGTACCCATGCATGATTGTTCATAACATGGGTACGCTGGAAATGAACAGCCGCCTTGTTATAAACTTCCTGATTATGCTGTTGATTTCTCTGATCTGCTTTTTTATATACGGCGGATGCATATATCTTTACAGCAAGTGGCGCAAGATACCGGCGAAGTGTTCACATATTGTAGAATTTTCCTCTATTTGCCCAAATGACGGATTCATGGGATTTCCCATTGCACTGCTCTTCTTTGGTGAGGAGGGACTCTTTTTAATGCTGGCTCATAATGCAGCGATGAATTTTTTCTGTTTTACTTATGGGATTCATCTGATTCGAAGAAATAAAGATGATGTCAGGAGGAGGGCTCCCAGAAGCGTGCTGCGCTCCTTTTTGAAAGTTTTGTTTAATCCAAATATAATAGCGCTGATTATAGGATTTTTAATCAGCTCTCTGCATTTGGGGATACCAAAACCAGTGGATGAATATTTACTTTATATTGGAAATGTTTCTACACCTATGGCAATGATATTCATCGGCTCTACATTAACAGAGTGCAGCCTTGCAGAAACTATGAAAGACCGCATCGTAATTGAAGCTTCCATCAATAAGCTGGTTATTCTTCCGCTTATTACCTATCTGGCAGTTGTCTTTCTGCCGGTGGCACCGATTATTAAAGCAAGTGTGATTCTCGGATGCTGTTTTCCTGCAGCTGCGATGGTTTCTATGCTGGCAGAGCAGGAAGGGGAGGATCAGACCATGGCAAGCCGGATCCTGTTTCTCAGCACGCTGGTTTCGATTCTATCAATACCTTTGTCTATTAAATGCATAAACTGGCTATTTTTATGATATTATTTCAGCAAATTTTCAATCGGCCGGAAGAATTGAGCCTTAATCTGTGCCAGATTTTCTTCTGCATGGGATTTGGTAGTACCGGCGATACAAAAATAAAAACGTATCTTAGGCTCGGTTCCAGAAGGCCGGGCCTTTATAAAACCTCCATTTTCAAAGGTAATTCCAAGTATATTGATTTTAGGAAAATGGAGCTCAAAACTGCGGCCTTCTGTAAGACCGATGCCTTTTTCGTAATATTCCCGACAGGTAACCTTTTGCCCGCCAAGCACAGTTCGTGTATCAGACTCCAGATATTGCATAATTTCATAAATTTTCTTCTTTCCGGCTTTTCCCTCCAAAGTATAAGAAACCTGCTCATCCAAAAAGTAACCGTATTGAGAGAAAAGCTCTTCCAGAACCTGCAGCAGGGTTTTGCCTTCTTTTATTTTAAAATAGAGGGCAGCTTCTGCAATGAGGGCGGCACCTAAAACAGCATCTTTATCGCGGGTATAGGTTCCTCTCAGATATCCGAGACTTTCCTCAAAACCAAAAAAGAAAGTGCCGCATTTAGTTTCTTCTAATTTGTTAATTTCTTTACCGATAAACTTAAAGCCCACAGGAACATGCAGAAGGCGAAGGCCCTGCTGCTCTGCCCAGTTTTGTGTAAATGCAGTGGAAACAATACTTTGGATCAGGACACAGTCTTTGTTAAGCTGATTCTTTTCTTTGAGGCAAAGAGCAATATAATGGCTCAAAAGAATTCCGGTCTGATTTCCGGTAAGATGATAGTATCCACCGTTTTCATCTTTACACTGGACTCCCAGCCGGTCTGAATCCGGATCTGTAGCAATAAGTAAGTCTGCATTTGTTTGAATGGCGTATTTTCGAGCAAGTATCCATGCATCCGCTTCTTCAGGATTTGGAGACTTTGCCGAAGAAAAAGAGGGGTCCGGCAATGATTGCTCAGGTACAGTCATTACATTAGAAAATCCGTTTTCTTTTAGGATATGCTCTACAAAACTGCGGCCTGCTCCATGGAGAGGTGTATAGACGATACAAAGGTCTTTTCCGTACTGCCGGTCTAAATCCTTTTGGAGCATCTGTTCGGAAACACAGTTAAGATAACATATATCCGTTTCTTTTCCCAATATCTGCAAAAGCCCGCAGGAAAGTGCCTCTTTTTGACTGAGACTTGGAACATCCCAACTGCATTCCTCCATTTTATCTGCAATTTTCTGTGCTTGCTCAGGCGAGATCTGAGCACCGTCTTCCCAGTAAACCTTATATCCGTTATATTCTTTTGGATTATGGCTGGCTGTAATCATAACACCAGCGATGGCGTTATTGTACCGCACAGAAAAAGAAAGCTCGGGGGTTGGACGCAGAGACTCAAAGAGATTTGTTCTGACCTTGCTGGCAGCCTGGACATGGGATGTTTCTAAAGCAAACTCATAAGAAAAACGGCGGGAGTCAAATGCAATAACCACACCTCTTTCGAGAGCCAGAGAGCCGCAGTCGCAGATTACTTGACCGAGACTTTGGGATAATTTCCGGATCAGATAAAGATTCATACGATTGGTTCCGGCTCCCAGTTTACCTCTCATACCACTGGTGCCGAAACTAAGGTCACAATAAAAGCGGTCTTCTATTTCCTTTTCATCTTCAATAGCAGCAAGCTCTGCTTTCGTATTTTCATCAAAAATAGGACTTTCCATCCATTCCGCATATCGTCTTTGAATCTTTTTATCTAACATTTCATGACCTCACTTCCTTCCTGCTATTATAACATCCGGAACTCCGGGCACATAGTATTTTCTTTTTCTTTATTTTATTCGTATTTTTTTTTCTGTATAACCGAATAATGCAGAATGAGAAAATCCCCTTAAAAGATATATCTTCTTCTCCCAGCAGTTTATTTTAGTGTCAGAACAGAACATTACACTATAAGTATAGAAGAATATAACTACCGGTGTAATTTTAGGGGAGGTCTATTGAAATGAATGAAAAAGGTGAGTTAAAAGAAATCGATATGAAAAAGATGGGAAAGCGGATCAGAACGCAGAGAGAGGCTCTCCATATGACTAGAGCACAGCTGGCAGCAAGGCTGGGTGTATCCGGTAAATTTGTAGCAGATATTGAGTATGGTGACAAAGGAATGTCCATACAGACTTTGTATAGGTTAACACAGATTTTAAACTTAAGCGCTGATTTTATTTTAGCAGGAGACCGTGCTGTCGGAGATGCGGTTAATCCTGAAATCGAGAGGGTCAAAGAAAACATTATGGGGCCGTTATCAGCATGCTCACTGGAACAGCTAAAATGTATGGAACAGATTGCCAGATACTATGTAGAGGGAATTGTTGGAGCGGAATAATAAAAAAACATTGGAAAAAGATTGGAAAAACGAAATTTTCTAATGCAAAGCAGACAAAAATAAGGTACAATATATAAAGGTATGATACATAACAGCCATAAAATAACGTCATTTTTTAACAATTATTCAGACGAATGATTGCTATATTGCAAGGAGGACATATTAAATGAAAAAGATCGGAGTATTAGGTACAGGTACTATGGGTGCCGGAATCATTCAGGTTCTTGCTCAGAATGGATATGAAGTTGTTCTGAGAGCAAGAAGACAGACTTCTGTAGACAAGGGAATCGCTACAGTTACAAAGAATCTGGATAAAATGGTCAAGAAGGAAAAGATCACAGAAGCAGATAAAGAAGAGATTCTGTCCAGAGTGCAGGGATCTACAGACATCAGCATTGTAAAAGATGCCGACCTGATTATTGAAGCTGCTACAGAAAATATGGAAGCAAAGAAAGCATTATTCCAGGAATTAGATGAATTGTGCAAGCCGGAAGCAATTATTGCAACTAATACTTCTGCTTTATCCATTACAGAAATCGCTGCAGCAACAAATAGACCGGATAAAATCATCGGTATGCATTTCTTTAACCCGGTACCGGCAATGAAACTGGTAGAGATCGTAAAAGGTCTGACAACTTCCGAAGAAACAAGAGCCACTATCATTGAACTGACAAAAGCACTGAAGAAGACTCCTGTAGATGTTGCAGAAGCTCCGGGATTCGTAGTAAACAGAATCCTGATCCCAATGGTAAACGAAGGTATTGGTATTCTGGCAGATGGAGTAGCTGATGTAGAAGGTATCGACACAGCTATGCAGCTTGGAGCAAACCATCCAATGGGACCTCTTGCACTGGGTGACCTGATCGGTCTGGATGTATGTCTGGCAATTATGGAAACTCTGTACAATGAATTCGGTGATACAAAGTACAGACCGCATCCACTGCTGAGAAAAATGGTAAGAGCCAACAAGCTGGGTAGAAAAACCGGCGAAGGTTTCTATGACTACAGCAAATAAACGATAATATCTTCCTGTATTTTTATTAGATAGGAAATATCTTATAAGATATTTCCGCAAACGTACTTAAGGACTGCTGCCGGGCCGGTGAAAGCCGCTTGCTCGGCAGCAGTCCTTTTTCCAAGAAAATCAGTAGGGGAAAGGAAATAAAATGGCCAAAATAGTTGAAAGTGTACCAAATATAAGTGAGGGAAGAGATCGATCTATTGTAGAAGCCTGTGTGGATCAGGTGAGAAGTACGCCCGGCTGCACTTTGCTGGACTATTCTTCTGATCCGAGCCATAATCGCAGTGTCATTACATACATGGGAAGCATAGAAGCATGTGAGGAAGCAAGCGTAAAACTGGCCAAAAAGGCAGTAGAGCTTATTGACCTGACAAAACACAGCGGAGAGCACCCAAGGATGGGATGTGTAGATGTGATGCCTTTTATACCGATAAAGGAAGCAGCAATGGAGGAATGTATCGAGCTATCTAAGCGGGTAGGAAAGAGAATCGCAGAAGAAGCAGATCTTCCGGTTTTTTTATATGAAAAATCTGCCTCCTCCTCTCATAGACAGAATTTGGCAAATGTGAGAAAAGGGGAGTTTGAGGGACTGAAAGAAAAGGTGCAGAACCCTGAGTGGATTCCCGACTTCGGAGGGCAGAGAGTCCATCCTACAGGAGGCGCTGTTTGTGTAGGAGCCCGAGCGCCGTTGATTGCTTATAATATAAACCTAGGAACGGATAATATGGATATTGCAAAAAGAATCGCAAAGATTATAAGAAAGTCCAGTGGTGGTTTAGATGAGGTAAAGGCGTTGGGAATTATGCTGAAAGAGAGAAATCTGGCGCAGGTATCCATTAATATGACAGATTATACCGTCACGCCTTTGTACAGAGTCAATGAGCTGGTGAAAGCAGAAGCTGCCCGGTATGGTGTTCCGGTAATCGGTACAGAACTGATCGGACTTGCACCTATGCGAGCATTTCTGGATGCTGCAGAATATTATCTGCAGATTGAAGATTTCAAACCGGATGTACAAGTGATTGAAAATCATTTGTTGTAAAAAAATAGAGGAAGGTGTCCTTCCTCTATTGTGCAGGTGTACTGCCTGATTACTTAAGATTTAAAGCTTTTACAACATCTTCATTTCCTGTTCTTGGAAAAGCTACAATAAAGTTATTGGAGTCAAAGCCGCCATCCTCTTTTTCAAATTGCGCATTCCATCCAAATACCAGGCGTTCAAAGCTTTCGATGTAATAGCCATCCTGATCGTGGTCAGTTGTATCGTAAGAATCTGCCAGAATTAATACATCATCCTGAGTCTGTGCAGTTCCCATATCATCGTATCCGATGATGGTCTGCCAGTGGCCTCCCCATTCATCCCAGCCGATCATAATAGGGATATCCTTTTCTATGAGGTAAGGGATCAGACCATTGTCCTGTGAGCCGTACTGAAGATAATAGTCGCCGATAGCAGATTCTTCACCGTCCGGATTGGTCAGGTCATTTCTTGTAAACCATACCCAGTCATCTGCATGCATGCTGTTCATCTTTGTGAAGATTTCTTCCATACCTGACAGATAGGTAGGACCGGCTTCACCCTTCTGTCTCAAGTGAGACAGAGAAATATCGGTTTCTTTTCCATAATTTTTGTTGAAGTGCTCTAAGACCATGGTGGCAGAGGTGCATCCGCAGGTCCATTCAGTAGATTGCTGTATGGTTTTATAGTTTTTGATGATATCTAAAGTATCTGTAGGTCCCTGACCATTGTAGAAATCATAAAAATTGTAATATGGAGAGTGGTTGTAGTCTCCGCTTCGCTCGATACCGGCAGGTCCGCCCAGACCGGTTTTTTCGTTAAGATAAATCCATCCGGGATCGGTTTTTTCCAAGTACCACCGGCTCAGATCCAGCTTGGTCTGCTCATAAAGCTTCTCATTTAGTTTATTCTTATCTGAGGATTTGATAATATTGCTTTCCTGATCCGGAATTCCTGTACCGCTTCGATCAATCTGATAATTCCAGCCTTCCTTTGGAGAAGCGACTAAATAACGAACCTCTGCGATGCCGTCAGCTTCTTCATCAGACAGACCGTAAGCCAGACGTTCAAAGGACTGGATGATATAACCGTTTGCATTGTGATCCGTAGAATCATATGGATCCATCATAATCAGCGTATCATCATTGGTAGCTTCGGTTCCCATATCATCATATCCGATAATAACCTGCCCATGTCCGCCATAAGAATTCCAGATGACCATAATAGGGTGTCCCTTTTCCAAATGGCCTTTGATCCAGGCAGGGTCATAAATTTTGCTTCTGGCTTCTTCGCTGTCCAGAGAGCTTTCAATATTCCATGCGCCGGTAATCTTTAATTCTTCCAGTTTTTTAAACACATTGTTCAGCTCTTTCAGGGAAGTAGCGCCGGCCATACGCTTTCTCGTATCGCTTCTCAGAGCAGCTAGATCTTCCTCGTTCAAATCACCTCTTACACCATACCATTCCAGAGCGGAAAGGGCAGAGGAAAGAACGCAGGTCCAGCCTGTGGTCTGCAGCTGTGTTTTGTATCCCGGGAGAATCGTCAGAGTATCGCTGGATTTTGTATTGTAATAATCATAATCCGGCCAGTAAGTGCTCTTCTCTAAATTGGAGAAATCAGTTGTGCCGCTGTAATCACCAAGTCCCCATCCGGTCAGAAGACGTTCGCCCATAGGGATGCGGTACTCGGCATTTTCAAACATGGCCTTGCCTGTTTCATCTGATACAGCAGGTTCTGCATTTTCACCGGCACCATTTTTCCATTCCATGCCGGCATCCCACTTTTTAGAACTGTCGGTAAACTTAACCACCTGAATCAGATCTGCTTTCTGATCCTTGTTTTTATCTGTAAGCTGCACGTAATTTCCTAAAATAGTTGCTTTATTGTTTTTCCCGTCTTTATAGGTATCAGATGCGGCATCCCATACCTTTACATCTGCATCAGGAGCAATATCTACATAGTTGAGCCGATCAGCTGCGTAATAGCCGGTCAGCATATATGGGAGCAGAATATCTTTGTTCGCAGACTCCTTCACTGTAACGGTACATTTTGCTGTTTTTCCGCTTTCTTTTGTTTTAGCGGTTATGACTGCAGTTCCGGCATGTTTCGGTGAAACAATACCCTTGCTGCTGACGGAGGCAATATAAGAATCGCTGGATGTGTAAGTGACACCGCGGTCATAAAGTCCTGCAGGTTTAACTTTGGCTGTCAGCTTTAAACTGTCTCCGCGTTCATAAAGAACGGCAGATGTTTTATTTAAAGATACACTTGCAGGCTTCAGGTTTTTAACCTTGATTGTAACGGATTTAGTCACTTTTTTATTGACTTTTGATATTGCAGTAATCTTAACTGTTCCGATCTTTTTACCTGTTACTACGCCTTTTGCAGTGACGGAGGCAATAGCTTTGTCAGAAGATTTCCAAGTGACTTTTTTACTGGCTTTTGCTGGTTTCACTGATTTTACAGAAACTATTGCCTTTCCCTTAACATCTATTACATTGCCGGGAACATCAACCTTTAATGTGATGGATTTCGTTTTTGCTGCTGCATTAACAGAGACAGTAGAAAGTC
Source organism: uncultured Clostridia bacterium (assembly GCA_963558985.1). GTDB lineage: Bacteria > Bacillota > Clostridia > Peptostreptococcales > Anaerovoracaceae > Hominibacterium. Next base: position 8,633 of record CAUWJW010000039.1, read on the forward strand.
CCAGAGCAGTAAAAGCAAAAATTAGAGCAATGCTTGCCGATAAAATGCGCCGGCTTCTTTTTGAATGAACGAACATATTTTTCACTCCTTTCCTTATATGAAATTTTTTACTTAACTATAATATCATAATTTTCTAAATATTACAATAGTATTAACGTTGCCGATAAAATTAAAAGATGTTACTATATAGGAAAAACATAAGGGAGAAGTGTAGATGAAAGAAATTGCAATAACAGAAATAGAGAATATTTATATTGGAAATGCGCAGGATGAGGAAGGTGCGACAGGATGTACGGTCATACTTTGTGAAAAGGGGGCTCCTGCAGGTGTAGATGTCCGAGGCGGCGGACCGGCCAGCCGGGAGACAAGACTTTTAGATCCAGTAGCGGCAGCTGATAAAATCCATGCAGTTCTGTTAAGCGGAGGAAGTGCATTTGGTCTTGATGCAGCAGGCGGAGTTATGGAGTATTTGGAAGAAAGGGATATCGGCGTGGATACAGGAGTGGCAAAAGTGCCGCTGGTATGCACATCCTGCCTGTTTGACCTGCAGTTGATAGATAAAAAAGCAAGGCCTGACAAGGCTATGGGGTACAAAGCCTGTACAGGAACATACCGGGATGGAAACTATGGCGCTGGTACAGGAGCAACGGTAGGGAAGCTAAAAGGTACGGAATATATGATGAAATCCGGAATAGGAAGTTATGCATTGCAAATAGGCGATTTTAAAGTGGGCGCAATCGTTGCAGTCAATGCACTGGGTGATATTTTTGACTACAAAACAGGAAAACAGCTGGCAGGACTCTTAAACCAAAAGAAAGACGGACTGCTTTCCACAGAAGAAGAAATGTATAAACAGTGCACTGAAATCAGAGATCTTTTTACAGGAAATACGACAATCGGGGCAGTGATTACAAATGGCGCATTCCAAAAGACACAGATGAATAAGATTGCAGCTATGGCTCAGAATGGATTTGCAAGAGCAATTCGTCCTATCCACACACAGGCGGACGGGGATACGATCTATGCATTGTCAGTAGGCGATGTACCTGCAGATATCAACGCTGCGGGTACATTAGCAGCGCAAGTGACGGCTGAAGCAGTGAAAAAAGCGGTTCTCTCGGCACAGTCTGCCTATGGCTTGCCCTGTGCTTCCGATATGTTATAATAGGAGTAAAACGGAAGGGAGGCAAATGGATGAGCCGTTTATTTGAGGAAAAACAGATTAAAAATTTAAAGCTGAAAAACAGAATTGTTATGCCGCCAATGTGTATGTATTGTGCAAAAGAGGATGGGCTGGTAACACCATGGCATATTTTGCATTATATAACCAGAGCAGTAGGAGGAACAGGACTTCTTATTATAGAGGCTACGGGAATTTGTCCGGAAGGGCGTATTTCGGCAAGTGACCTGGGGCTTTGGGATGACAGCCAGATTCAGGGAATGAAGGCGCTTGTGGATGCTGTTCATGAAAATGGGGCAAAAATTGGGATTCAGCTGAACCATGCGGGCAGGAAATGTACAGCTGCCGGAATGGATGTAGAGGCGCCAAGTCCGATCCCGTTTGACGAAGAAAGTGTGCTTCCAAGAGAAATGACGCAGGCAGATATTGAGCAGACCGTACAGGAATTTAAGGCTGCCGCTGCCAGAGCAGAGGAAGCAGGATTTGACCTGATTGAGATTCATGGTGCTCATGGATATCTGCTGAGTGAATTTCTTTCACCGCTGACAAATAAAAGGACTGATCACTATGGTGGAAGTTGTGAAAACAGGGTTCGCATGCTGGGAGAAGTAATCGATGCAGTAAAAGAAGTCTGGCCAAAAGAAAAACCCCTGGCAGTAAGGGTATCTGCAGAAGATTACCAGGAAAACGGAAACAAAGCGCAGGATTTGGCAGATATGCTGAAAATAGTAAAAGAAAAGGGCATAGATTTGATTAATGTAAGTACCGGTGGAGTTGTATCCGTTGCTCCAAAAGCATTTCCGGGGTATCAGGTGCCTCATGCCCGGCTGATTAAGGAAGAGACAGGACTGCCGGTTATTGCAGGAGGTCTGATTACAAAGCCTCAGGAAGCAGAAGAAATCCTGGAAAGAGGAGAGGCAGACTTTATTTATCTGGGACGGGAATTGCTGAGAAACCCTTACTGGCCACTGCACGCATCAGAGGAATTGCATGCACAGATGCCTTGGCCAAAACAGTATGAACGGGCAAAACCGCATAAAAAATAAACAAATTAAAAAGACAGCCGCTTTGAATGATAGGTACCCTCCTTACTGATTGTCCAGTAAAGAGCGTACCTATCAGAAATCAAAATGACTGTCTCTTTTTTTATTGAGCAGTTAACTTATCGTCTCTGCGCAGCATATGGGTTTTAAAAAGGAACAGCGCCAGACATGCTACTGCGAAAACGATTCCGATCGGATAGGCGATGGAAGTGGAAAGCTGGAATCCTTCCGGTGCCTGCAGGATATAAGTCATGCTTACTGCTGACATGAATGTTGCCGGCAGAGCAGCCATCAAACCGCAGATTGGCGGAAAACCGAATTTATAAAGGAATACGGCACCCGTCCAGAGAACCATCATAGCCAGAGTCTGGTTTGCCCAGGAGAAATATCTCCACAGGATATCAAATGGAAGACTGGTAGCAATAAAGGCACCTACAGCCAGTAAAGGCACAGACAGAGCTGCACGATATTTCGCCTTGCTCTGATTAATGTGGAACCAGTCCGATATTGTCAGCCTGCAGGAACGGAAAGCTGTATCTCCTGAAGTAATCGGACAGGCGATTACTCCAATCATGGCGAGCACACCGCCGATAGGGCCCATCAAAGTGGTAGAGATGGTATAAACCACATTTCCCTGACCAAACTCACTGATGGCATCGGCAAGAGGTCCTACACCATTGTAGAAGGTAACACCTGCAGCCGCCCAGATTAGAGCGATTACACCTTCAGTGACCATAGCACCATAAAAAACTTTTCGTCCTTCTTTTTCAGAAGTCATGCATCTTGCCATCATTGGAGACTGTGTTGCATGGAATCCGGAGATGGCTCCGCAGGCAACCGTAACAAACATCATCGCCCATTTCGGCAGTCCCTGCGGGTGGACAATATCAAGTGAATTCCACAATTCAGGCATGTGGTAAGACGGGTTAATAATAATACTTCCCGCAATTCCGACCGCCATAATAATCAGGCAGATACCGAAAATAGGGTACAATTTTCCAATAATTTTATCAATCGGAAGGAAAGTTGCAAGTAAATAGTAGATCATAATAACTGCCAGCCAGAAGGTGGTTCCAAAGGCATCCGGAGTCAGTACGCTAATCAGTGCAGCAGGTCCCACAGAGAAGTTTACTCCGATCAGAACCAGAAGCACAACAGAAAAGACACGCATAATAAAGGTAATGACTTTTCCCATATACATTCCTACGACTTCAGAAATAGACGCACCATCATGTCTTTCGGACATCATGCCCGAAAGGAAGTCATGAACACCGCCGCCGAAAATGGTACCAAATACGATCCACAAATAGACTTCAGGCCCCCAGCAGGCGCCTGCCAGAGCACCGTAAATAGGACCCAGACCTGCAATATTTAAAAGCTGAATCAGGAAAATACGCCATGTTTTCATAGGTACATAATCGACTCCGTCAGGATGAGCAACAGCAGGAGTCTGTCTGTCATCTACCCGGAAAACACGTTCCACAAGCTTACTGTAAGTAAAGAATCCTACCAGCAATAGAATTAAGCATAGAAAAAATGTAATCATTTTAATCCCTCCTTAGTAAGATATAAAATTTTTATGCTGATAGGTAAAGAACACAATGGGTTCTCGTGTACAATACCCACAATTATTATAAATCTATCCTTTTTAGAAGTCAATCCCGAGATAAAAAAGGAAATTTATTCAAAATATTCCATAAAAAAAGTTCTTGCATTGAAAAAATAATGCAAGAACCTTTTCTATAAAATGAAATACCCCTTTTTATGCCTTTTTTGAATAAAAGAATTTTAATATCTGGATTATCGGTATGTTGATAAAAGCAAGACCATACACAGTAAACAGCTGGCTTAAAGTCAGAGTCTGTACTTTAAAGATTTCATGGAGCCCCGGTACAGCCAGCACAGCAGTAATCAGTACAAGTCCAATGAGGAAAGCACCCACCAGATAGAGATTGTTAAACACCTTTGAAGTAAAAACTACCGGGCGATCTGATTTGCAGTTAAACCCATGGAACAGACGTGCTGTACACAAAGTGCCGAATGCAAGTGTACTGCCCAGTAATGCACTTCCTTCGCCGGATGCAGTAAATACACCGTGGTATCCTATGAGAAATGCCGCCACCGTAGTAATGCCAATGGAAAGCCCGCCAAATCCGATCCTAGTAAGAAAGCTCTTTGTAAGGATAGACTCATTAGCAGGACGAGGTTTTTTTTGCATCAGATCCTGCGTGTGAGGCTCCAGCCCCAGTGCAATAGCAGGGAGACTGTCTGTCAGCAGGTTAATAAACAGCAGATGCACCGGAGCAAATGGTACCGGAAGTGCAGTGATGGAAGCATAAAGCACAGCCAGAATTGCCCCAAAGTTTCCGGATAACAGGAACTGAATCGAATTTTTGATATTCTGGTAAATATTACGTCCGTTTTCAACGGCTTTTACAATAGTTGCAAAATTGTCATCTGTCAGAACCATGGAGGCAGCATCCTTGGAAACTTCACTTCCTGTAATTCCCATAGCAACCCCGATATCAGCCTGCTTTAAAGCAGGCGCGTCATTAACGCCATCACCGGTCATGGCAACAATATTGCCTTTTTCCTGCCATGCACGGACGATACGGATTTTGTGCTCAGGAGATACTCTTGCATAAACTGAAATCTTTTCTACAAATTCCTGCAGCTCTTCATCTGACATAGAATCAATGACAGACCCCTCACAGGCCTCGGACTCATCCTGCAGGATACCGATTCGTTTTGCAATGGCAGCTGCAGTGATTTTGTGATCTCCTGTAATCATTACCGGTTTTATGCCGGCAGCAATACATTCTGAAACAGCCGCCATGGATTCTTCACGAGGCGGATCCATCATAGCAATCAGACCAAGGAAAGTGAGATCCTTTTCATCATCAGGCCCCGGTTCAAAACCATCAGGCACTTCTTTGTAGGCAAACGCCAGTACACGCAGACCGTCTCTTGAAAACTCCATATTCTGGTTTTCAATATCCGTATGATCGGATTGCGTAATTGGACGAACAGCCTGATTTATCTGTATAGAAGAAACCTTCTTTAAAAGAACGTCTACAGCCCCTTTTGTTACCATGATGCACCGGCCGTCCGCCTTATGGCAGGTAGACATTAACTTCCGGTCACTGTCAAAAGGGATCTCGCTAAACCGGGGATATGCTTCCCGGATTTCTTCATAACTGCACCCTGCAGCAGACCCCAGATTAATTAGAGCTGTTTCTGTAGGATCGCCGATTTCTTTGCCATCGGCAATGGAAGCGTCATTGCACAGCATGCTGTCACGCAGAAGTTGCATCTGTGAAGGTGCGGAGGTATCAATTTTGCTGGCTGGAATTCTGCAGTTATCTACATAATAGTCTTCTACAGTCATTTTGTTTTGGGTCAAAGTTCCGGTTTTATCGGAGCAGATTACAGATACACTGCCAAGACCTTCTACTGCCTGCAGCTTTCGTATGATAGCATGCTCACGAGCCATTTTCTGCGTACCAAAGGAAAGCACAATAGTTACGATAGAGCTGAGGGCTTCAGGTATAGCGGCAACTGCAAGCGCTACGGCAAATAAGAACGCGTTCCCTGCAGATTCTCCCCGATATACACTGATGCCAAAGAGTACAGCACAGAAAACAAGAATCAGAATAGAAAGCTTTTTCCCAAAGTTATCCAGATTAATTTGCAGTGGGGTTTTCTTTTCTGAAGTTGTTTTTAAAAGTGTGGCGATTTTTCCTACCTCTGTATCCATTCCAATGGAAGTAACAAGGAAAGAGCCTCTTCCATAGGTAACGAAGCTTCCGGAATATACCATATTCAGACGGTCGCCCAAAGGAGCTTCACCTTCAATTACATTCAGATCCTTTTCTACACCCAGACTTTCTCCGGTCAGAGCACTTTCATCAATCTTCAGTCCGGCATTTTCCAGAAGGCGTCCATCTGCAGGAACAGAATCTCCTGCTTCCAGATAGAC
>CAUWJW010000040.1:0-14832 GCA_963558985.1 uncultured Clostridia bacterium
AGGCCGTAAAACGCTTCTGCACGGCACTACTCCCATATAGTGGAAATTATGTCTTACTCTGCATCGTAGCTGGAGATACTGCGGACACGGTCTGTCAGGATCGGGTGCTTTGCGGCCTCAACCAGAATCTCATATGCCTTCTCTTTCTTCCAGGCATCCCGGGCCGAAGCACTTCCCTCCTGCACTTTTGCTTCTCCTAATTTTACAGTAGAATTGGCACCTGAAACGATCAGTTCTCCATCATCTGCTGCGCAAGCGTAAAAGATGCAAATGTCTCCTTCTTTCGGAAGATAATCTTCTTCGTACTCATAGATAGCATTTTCTGCCTTTGAATAGCCGCCTGCTTTTTCCAGAGGGAAGGTAACCCCTTGTTTCAATGTTCCTTTTACATTCTGCAGAACTTCTACGCCGTATATGGTGTATGGCATCTCTCGTTCATCAGACAGATCCTCCACTCCTCTTTTGTCCTTGACCTGTGCCACAAAAGCATAATCAGCAAATCCTACCAGTTCCCTTGGATTGTCTACATCTATCGCATAAGATTGTTCTATTTTTACTTTTTCTGCCTTTGATGGGTTTTGTCCGCATCCTGCAAATACACAAATCAGCAGCAGTATTGCGCTGAAAATCACAAAATATCTGTTTCCCGGTTTCATAAACACACACCTTTCTTTCCCATCAGTCCTCAGACTCAGACTTGATCCCTTCTATTACCTTCAACAGTTCCTTCTGCGGCAAACTTGCAGAAATGCTGTAACACCGCTCTTCCTCCACATAAGAAAGGATGTTGCAGTCTTCCAGTACTTCCCAATACATCTCCTTCCCCGAAACAGAATCATAGAAGGGTTTTCCAGGAAGATATACGCTATTGTCAGACAGTGCAGTTTCCATACTTATACTTAAAGTATCTTTTCCCTTCAAAAAAATATAGTTCAGCATATTGCTCATACCTTCAGCTTTTTCAAACTTAGCCCATTTAAACATATATCCTTCAGGAATATATTCCGGCAGATAGAGAGTTCCTACCACCTTCTCACCGTCATGGATGTCTGCCCAGTTATGCACCGTCAGGCTCAGCACCCCGTTTTCATTGACTTCCGGTTCTCTGGGAGAAAGAAAATGTTTTACATTCTGTATAACGGATCTTACCCCATAGGAGCGATCCGAATCCCAGAAGAGATTCATTGCGCTTCCGGTGATGAATACGAGGCACACGACTGCCGCAATTGTGGAAAAACGGACAAAGAAAGACCGCTTCTTTTTCCCAGGGGGCAGAAAGTCCAGGTTGATTTCCTGCTCTGCCTCCAAATCCGCTGTCTTTTCATCTGTTTGATCCAGGAAGGTCAGATCCGGCTTTGGAATTTCCACTTCTTTCATGTCTTCCGGGTTTAGGGTACATTCCCGCCATGCTTCCTGCATGGTCTCTTTCAGTCTTTCATGTGTTGTCTTTGTCATTGCTTATCCCCCTTTCCTGCAGTTCTAAAAACTTTTCTTTCAGCATGCGAATTCCTCTTCCCCATCAGTCCTCAGACTCAGACTTGATCCCTTCTATTACCTTCAACAGTTCCTTCTGCGGCAAACTTGCAGAAATGCTGTAACACCGCTCTTCCTCTACATAAGAAAGGATGTCGCAGTCTTCCTCTTCTGCCCAATACATTTTCTTACCGGAAACAGGTTCGCGGAATGGTTCCCCGTTAATATACAAATCATTGTCATATGTCGCAATACTAATATCTATACCCAGTTCATCGCCTCCCTTTGTATAGATATAGCAGAGTATATTCATACCGTCTATATGTTCAAACAGAGCCATTTTAAAGGTATATCCTTCAGGAACATATTCCGGCAGATAGAGAGTTCCTACCACCTTCTCACCGTCATGGATATCTGCCCAGTTATGCACTTTCAGACTCAGCGCTCCGTTCTCATTGACTTCCGGTTCTCTGGGAGAAAGAAAATGTTTTACATTCTGTATAACGGATCTTACCCCATAGGAGCGATCCGAATCCCAGAAGAGATTCATTGCGCTTCCGGTGATGAATACGAGGCACACGACTGCCGCAATTGTGGAAAAACGGACAAAGAAAGACCGCTTCTTTTTCCCAGGGGGCAGAAAGTCCAGGTTGATTTCCTGCTCTGCCTCCAAATCCGCTGTCTTTTCATCTGTTTGATCCAGGAAGGTCAGATCCGGCTTTGGAATTTCCACTTCTTTCATGTCTTCCGGGTTTAGGGTACATTCCCGCCATGCTTCCTGCATGGTCTCTTTCAGTCTTTCATGTGTTGTCTTTGTCATTGCTTATCCCCCTTTCCCCTGCAATTTGCTGAAAGGACTTTTCCAAAACCACGTGGTCTTTGATTACCTCTCTGTATTTTTTGTCCAGCTGAAACAATGCAGCTATGATATTCTGACGATCTTCTTTGTTCTCCATCATGGTTAAGAGATCTGCTTCCACATCTTCAATCTGCTCCCAGACATCTCCATCTTCCGTCCTGTTTTCTGCCCGGCGTTTCTGCAGGCGCGAAAGCTCTCTAAAATGGTCTTTGATTGCGGTTGCGGTAATAGACATGACCCATTGCTTTAATGCTTCCTCTTTTTTCAAGTCGTCTATTTTTTTTAATACTGTCTCTATTACATTTTGTGCGATTTCCCGTGATGCCTCTTCGTCTTTTACCCTTGAGAAAGCATGCCGATATATTTCATCATACAAGTTCACAGCAGCTTGTATCCGTTTCTGTCTTTTGCTGCGTTTCATCATCATTTCCACCTTCCAAGTTCTGATATCCATCATTATAGCATATTCCGGAAGGGGTTTAAATTTAATAACCATTTCTATCCAAAACTGTATATCTTTCTTTCTCTGATACCAGTGAGGCGCCTTTGTACTCTTTTATCACAACTCTTACTCTATAACTCCCTTTCTCCGTAACTGCTATGGATGATTTTCCTGCCAGATTTTTTGTGGCGCTATAAGTCACCTTTTTGTCTGCATATTTATAAGTACTGCCCGATTTTTTTTGTAAATATGCAGTTGCTTTTATTTTATTGCTCGAAACACTTGTAGTTGCTGTAACATTTAAAAGTGCTAATTTTTTTGCTGTTTTTTTAAAAGTCACAGAATCTCTTTTAATCGCAGGCGGCATCGGACCGATAGGGCGATTGGAGCCTGTCTCTATAGCTGCATCTAAAATTCCTTCTTCCGCATCCGGTGCCAGAATCTCATCTTCATTAATTCCATCTTCTGCTGTTATGTCACTGACTTCTGCCCATGCCGCTTCTTGCCTGTCTCCCTTTTCCACAGCAAAAGAAGCCGGTGCGCACATAGCGATCATGAGTAATACGGCTGTCATCATTACGAACTTTCTTTTCATCATTTTTTCCTCCATTCGTTGTTTAAATAATACTTACATATATTAGACGGAAAAACAGGGCGTTCAGATTCAAAAAAAAGAAAATTTTTTTGAATCTGAGAGGGGTATTTCTCCGTCTAATATATAGAGCCGGCAAAATTTGATAGGAAAGGAGGGAAACTATGATTACGAAAAAAGGTGTGTTATATGGAATACTCTGCCTGCTGATGATTCCAATCTGTTATCAAGTTGCAGTACATTTGCATTTGTGGGAAAGTAATTTACTTGAGAATTTATTTTCTCTATGGGGCATGTATTTGCTTCGGATCGCAGAAGGTTTATTGTGTGGTGTATTTATCCTTGTCATGAGGCTGATTAATAGGCAGCTGGTGACTTCCTATAAGGCAGGGTATTGGATTGCTGTCTTTGCTGTAGTAATCAATCTTCTGGTGGGAATGCTTCCGGCAGTGGGAATCTTACCGGAAATAGGGAATTTTTCCCTGTATTACTTTGAGCTGCCTGTGTACGTGTTTCTGCTTATCATACTTTTACTCTTTATCGTTATGGAAACAAGGTTTATCGGAAAGGAAGGAAAAACAAATGAAAAAAATGATTAGTGTAGTTACGGCGTTAGCGCTGCTATTAGGAATGACAACTTCTTATTCTTTTGCAGAAAGCAAAGGTGAGGAACCCGGCACTATTACAGCTTCAGAAGAGAAGCTCGTTGAAAAAATTGTCGAACAAGATGCTGATATTCTTTATGATGGTGATAAAAAAATTGAAAAAATACCAGAAAAAGATGATGCAGTCAAAATTGAAGGATTATCTAAAGACGAACAGAAATCTATCGAAGAAATTAATCTTTATAAAATTGAAGATGTGAATGTCTCTTCAGGGGATGAAGAATGTGCCACGGTAGTTGCAGATATACAACTGGCGGAGACTGAAGCTACGGCATCTTCCTCTGGCTCCGAAGAGATGACTAAAAAATGCGGAAGAGTAACAGCCTATATGAAATGGTGGTTTACAAAGAAAACCTTTAAAGGTATGCCATGTATAAAGTTAACGAAAACAGGTGGAAAAATAACAAAAAAAGAAAATGCAGGTCTGGTTATCAGAGGATTAAAATCAACCTATAAAGGATATGGGACTTATTTCACTAGTGGGGGGAAAAAATATGTATCCGGTAACTATACCAAAAGCAAAAGCCATTCTACAAGTTCACCGGGAACACTTAAAACATGGGATACCAGCAGCATAAACAGATATTATCATACAGGGGGTACCGGAATTTTACAAACAAAGTTTACTGTGACGTATGGTGGAAGCAGTGCATCACAGCAATCAACTTATTCGGTATCAGCAAATTTAGCAAGTATGTAGTCTCAATATGAAATATGAGCTATTTTGAACTTATATGCAGTATGTAAATTATAATAAAAGAAATGTATGATATAACAGGAAACAAAAGAATTATAAATTTCTGACTGAGGGGAACAGACTACCACGATTTGTACTGGGAACTGACAGGAAAGCGCAGCAGGAGTTACGCAGCCGGCCGAAAATGACCGGCTGCGTATAAAAGTTGTGGGTTTGCGGAGCCTCAAAATTGCAAAAACAGGCGATTTTACTAAAATGTAAGAAAAAGGTGCCCGCCGGGCTGAAAGCAACTTCTTGGAAGAACGATGTTCCAGGAGTAATAGCAGTATTCTTGCTGGCCTGTATGGATATTTTTTCACCTTGGCTAGTGACACTTCCGAGCTTCACCTATGGCATTGCGAAGTATTTTCAATTAATTTTAAGCGGTTAGATTGCGCTTGCAATAAGAAATCAAATTGTCAGTACAACTGCAAGAGATACCCGACAAAACTAAAACGTAGATTGTGTATTGTGTAAAAATAACAGAACCAGAGCGCCGCACCAACAGTAAAAAACTCGTTAATGCGGCGCTGTATTTATCGGAATTATGATGTCTGCATATTATTCATACAAATGTTACACGCTGTTATCTCAACTATTGAACAACCAAACTATCAATAACACTACATCCGAGAATAAGGAAGAAGAACAATCATGAAAAAGCATATGACAGCCATAATCATTGGCGCTCTAATATTATGTACAGTTGCCGCCTTTATCTATATCAAGTATGTCAAACCCGACGATGCCGGCAGAGTTGTATATCAGCCATATACAGGGCATCAGACAGCCGGCTACGAAGATATTTTAAACAGCTCGCATAATTTTGACCTGGGGATAAACCCGTACGGGGAACCTGTTTTTATTGATCGAAACAAAGCATATGAACAGCTGCTGGTTACCTGTAAGCAAGGGATTGCTGCAACAAAAAAATCAGGAAACCTGCCGGAAATTTCAAAGAACACACTGGGAGCATATGCTTCCTCAAGCATGGATGTCAGTGAGTCGTCATACAGCAAAGATACCGTGCATCAGGCAGGTTTTATCGGCATTTTTTATGACTTTTACTGCCATGGAAATGATCGGTAGAAACAGCGTATCAACAGAGGTCAAATCTGATCGCAAAGGAGGACGAAAAAATGCTTGCTAAAAGAAGAACATGTTTTATTGGAATCGGTATCAGTATTCTTATTGCCGCTGTCTTTATTTTTTCAGCATACCGGGTAAATGCATCTGATGTTTCTGCCGGGTATCAGGCGGAACTTGAAAAGACATATTACACGCAGGCCGTTTCTTTTAAGGGAAAAATTTCTTCTTACGATATTATCGATGAGGACGGTCTGGCAAAATCAAAAAGATATCGCTGCATACAGGAACTGGAAAGGCAAATTAACTTTGCTTTCCTCCATTCCCCTTATTTTTCTGAGCAAAACGCAACGTGCATTTATGTCAGCAGTCCGGGGTTTTCAGATATTTATCAAATTCCCAAAAGTCCTTTAAAAAAGACAGCTTCCGGTGATGCCTATGCTTTTTTTAACGAGATCAATGATCAGCCGTTCCTGTGTATGACCGTCAGAACGGATGTGAAGCAGGAAAATGTTCCAAGGGAGTATATGGGACTGTACCGGGTACAGAAGCCCTTCTTTACCAAAAGCGGGACAAAAGTCAGTCTGATAGAAGAAGATTTTGGCAAAAGGTATGTTATCGTATTCCGGCACAATAATGTTGTATATACGGTCGAAAATATTTCCAGTATTTCTATGGCCGAAAAAATTGCAAACTCCTTTTACCAGGGAGCAGTACCATTGACGAAAGCAGAGGAATGATGAAAAACGCCAGATATTTAACCTATATCATTTTAGTGGCGCTGGCCTTTCTTTTAATCGGAGAGCTATGAGCCTGATGAACTTATCCTAAAGAAAGCTGTTAAAAGGAGGCATTTTATGACAAAATATATCATACGCGGACTGCTCGTGGCAATTGCCTGCCTGTTTATTGGCGAACTATATATCTGGCATATTTCCGACTTTGAAACCGGATATACCCGCATGACCTTTTACCTGCAAAAGGGAGATACACAACAGGAGATGATTTCCGACATAGAAGAAGCTGCAAGGAAAACAAATATAGACGTTTTTGCAGTGGAACATAAAGTGGAGAGCAATATACAGGAAACGGTGACGATTTACGGCACAGAAGGTGTACAGCCGTTTCTTAAACAGGATTGTAACCTGAAAGAAGGAGAATTTGACAGCCTGCTGCTGGGAAAAACAACGGTGCGCTTTCTGCCTCTTTCCGGGATTCCGGATATTAGAAAAGTCGAATATTACCAGGCTATCGGAAAAGACTCCCATATTCTTCGCTTCAAGCAGGAACTGGTAGATTCCTATGCCGGTGCATTTCCGGAAGAAGGTTATGGTGCATCCGATAATGCCGGAATTGTAGCAGGAATCTGGGGGATTACACTGACCTTGTTTTTACTGTCCACACTGTACCGGATTGCCCTGCTGAAAAAGGAAGGGATCATACGGATTGTTTCCGGAGAGCGCCTGTTTGACTTTGCACGGAGAAAAGCGCTGGAAGATGCCGCCGGTTACGGGGCAGTCTTTGCAATCGTACTTCCCCTTTTGTGTCTGGTGACAGAAGCCGCTTATCAGCTGAAAATCACCATTCTTTGTATAACAGTGTTTCTGGCTTTGAACACTGCTATGTACGGACTGCTGCTGCTTACCAATTACAAGCGGGATCTGGCAGGGAGAACCAACGTAAAACCTGTGCTGACCATCAGCTATTTCTATAAATGCTGTTCAATTGTTGTAATTCTGCTGATCGTATCTGCAACATCCGGCCTCATCTGCCGGGGAATCGACTGTTACCTGCAAAAGGACTTCTTTGAAGAGCAGAAATCCTGCGCCTACATTATGCTTTCCTCCATGGAAGAAGAAAAGTGGGAGACAGCAGAGCGCGTTTGGGCAAAGCTGTATCAGAGAAAATCTGCTGCACAGGAAACCATTTCTCTGGTGGAACTGGATGACCTGAGTACCGACGAAAGCCGATATATCTACGCAGACAGAGGCGCTCTTCCCTATCTGAAAGAAACAATTCCTTCTCTGCAGGCGGAATTGTTCCAAGAAGGGAAAACCTATATTCTTGCCCCCGACGGCACATCAAAGGAAGAACTTGCGGGAGCATGGGAATGTCTGGATGCCTACAGCGGCACAGAAACAGAACCCGAATACATTTCCTACCGGGAGAAAGCAGACGTGATTGCCATTAAAAGTGAAGATCGGATCGAAAGTGTCCGCAAGAACAATCCCGTCATCCTGCTGAACTGCGGAAGTGAGGATCAGCTGAACAGTGTTGATGGATACATTACCCAGTCTGCGATGTATCAGTTCGGCGAAGGAGAATGGGAACAGCTCCTTACAGAATCCGGCTTAGAGGACGAAATCGTATATCAGACAGGCGTATATGAAAACTACCGGATACAGTGGAAATCCTTAAAAAGGGGAATGACAATCGGTCTGGTTCTGACAGGCATCGCACTACTGCTGGAAAGCCTGCTGATTTCCATTATTCTGCGATATGAATACTATGTAAACGCAGAGGAACTTGCACTGAAAAAGGTATTGGGCTATCCAACAGTGGAACGAATTGCAAAACTGCTGAAAATGACGTTTATCTGCAGCAGTATAACTTTGATTCCCATCAGTGTGATCCTTGCTTTTCTGGAGAGGGGAACAATCTGGTACATTCTGCTGTCAGCAGGCTTGCTGCTTGCAGTAGAACTTTTGTTGATTTTCCGGTATGCAAGATATTTTGACCGGATCAATGTGCAGAAAATTTTGAAGGGTGGTCTTTTATGATTGAAATAAAACATGTAAAAAAAGCATTTGATTCCCATGTGCTGTTTGAAGAGTTGAATGTGACAATTGAATCAGGAGATTTCGTTGTTTTCTCCGGTTCCAGCGGATGCGGAGGAAGGGGGGCATCAAACAATGGCAAAGACAACACATGACAGACTGAAAGAGACCATGCAGGAAGCATGGCGGGAATGTACCCTGAACCCGGAAGACATGAAAGAAGTGGAAATTCCAAAACCGGATCTGACCTTTCTGGATCAAACAGATGAAAAGACAGCGGATTTGGAGGCAGAGCAGGAAATCAACCTGGACTTTCTGCCCCCTGGGAAAAAGAAGCGGTCTTTCTTTGTCCGTTTTTCCACAATTGCGGCAGTCGTGTGCCTCGTATTCATCACCGGAAGCGCAATGAATCTCTTCTGGGATTCGGATCGCTCCTATGGTGTAAGATCCGTTATACAGAATGTAAAACATTTTCTTTCTCCCAGAGAACCAGAAGTCAATGAGAACGGAGTGCTGAGCCTGAAAGTACATAACTGGGCAGATATCCATGACGGTGAAAAGGTGGTAGGAACCCTCTATCTGCCGGAATATATTCCTGAAGGATATATGTTTGAATGGGCTCAGTTTGAACAGATAGACGGGATGAGTGTACTTAGCTATATCTATACAAAGGGAGCCGATGAGCTGTGTATAGATATTAGTATTGCAATATATGACAATGATTTGTATATTAACGGGGAACCATTCCGCGAGCCTGTTTCCGGTAAGAAAATGTATTGGGCAGAAGAGGAAGACTGCGACATCCTTTCTTATGTAGAGGAAGAGCGGTGTTACAGCATTTCTGCAAGTTTGCCGCAGAAGGAACTGTTGAAGGTAATAGAAGGGATCAAACCTGAGTCTGAGGACTGATGGGAAAGAAGAAAGCATTGGGGCGCTTTTGCTCTCATGCCCCTTCTGTTTTGCCTGATAGAAAAAAGCAGCACAGGCAGGATGGCAGCTGTACACCATTAGTAAAAGAGACATCGACATTAACCGCTCGTTTCCGACTTGACAAGGCTGCGGATTTTGCATATAATAAAGCCAAAATTTCAGGGGAGCTTGTTTCGCAGGCTGAGAGGAAGTAATCCAACTTCGACCCTTTTAACCTGATGTGGGTAATGCCACCGTAGGAAGAAGCCGGCGACTGATCCAATTACGGAGAATACCTATATCGGTGTTTTCCGTTTTTTTATTGTATCAGAAGGGAGCAGAAAATGAAGTATGCAACACAAATGGAAGCTGCCCGCAAGGGTATCCTTACACCGGAAATCAAAATCGCAGCAGAAAAGGAAAAAATCCCGCCCCAGCGCCTTATGGAGTGGATGGCCGAAGGCAAAGCCATTATTCCCTGCAACAAAGGGCACAAGTCTCTGTCCCCCAGCGCCATCGGCTCAATGCTGAAAACAAAGATTAATGTTAATCTGGGGACTTCACGGGATCTGACAGATCTTGACATGGAGTTTGAAAAAGTGCAGATGGCTGTAGATATGGGAGCAGAAGCCATTATGGATCTCAGCTCCTTTGGCGACACCCGCAGATTCCGCAGGCACCTTACCGCCAACTGTCCTGCCATGATCGGAACGGTTCCCATTTATGATGCGGTTGTTTATTATCATAAACCCCTCAAAGAGATTACCTCCCGGCAGTGGCTGGATATTGCAAGAATGCATGCAGAAGACGGCGTGGACTTCCTGACCATCCACTGCGGCATCAATCGGGAGACTGCCCATAAATTCAAGAAAAACAAGCGGCTGATGAACATCGTTTCCAGAGGCGGTTCCATTATCTTTGCCTGGATGGAAATGACCGGACAGGAAAACCCATTCTATGAACATTTTGATGAGCTTCTGGATATCTGCCGGGAATACGATGTTTCTCTCAGCCTGGGGGATGCATGCAGACCCGGATGTCTTGCCGATGGAACAGATGCCTCGCAGATTGAAGAGCTTATCGCTCTGGGCGAACTGACCAAACGTGCCTGGGCAAAAGATGTGCAGGTCATGATTGAAGGTCCCGGCCACATGCCCCTCAACCAGGTTGCCGCCAACATGGAAATCCAGAAGACCCTCTGCCACGGAGCACCGTTTTATGTACTGGGGCCTATTGTTACGGATGTAGCACCCGGCTACGACCATATTACCTCTGCCATCGGCGGTGCGCTGGCCGCTTCCGCAGGCGCTGCCTTCCTCTGCTATGTCACGCCTGCAGAGCATCTGCGCCTGCCGACCTTAGAAGATGTTAAGGAAGGAATCGCCGCTGCCAGAATTGCAGCCCATACAGCTGACATTGCCAAAGGTGTGCCCGGCGCAATGGACTGGGACAATCAAATGAGCAAAGCCCGAAAAGAGCTGGACTGGGAAACTATGTTTTCCCTTGCCATTGACCCGGAAAAAGCCAGAGCTTACCGTGCCTCTTCAGAACCTGAAAAAGAAGACACCTGTACTATGTGCGGCAATTTCTGCGCTGTAAAAAACATGAACCGCATTTTAGACGGCGAAATCGTTTCTATCTTTGATGAATAATGGAGGCAGCAGAAATGAACGTAAACAAAGATCGCTTTTTATTGTATGCAGTCACAGACCGTTCCTGGGCAGAAGGCACCACGCTCTGCCGTCAGGTGGAAGATGCGCTGAAAGGCGGCGCCACCTGCATCCAGCTTCGGGAAAAAAATCTTTCCCGGGATGAATTTCTTCAGGAAGCCATTGAAGTGAAAAAAATCTGTGAGCGGTTTCAAGTACCCCTCATCATCAATGATAATATTGAAGTGGCTCTCCGCGCTCAGGCCGATGGCGTCCATGTAGGGCAGGAGGATATGGATGCAGCGCTGGTCCGCAAAAAGATCGGAAAAGACCGGATTCTTGGCGTAACGGCAAAGACAGTAGAGCAGGCAGTCCTTGCACAAAAAAGCGGAGCCGATTATCTTGGCTCCGGTGCTGTATTCGGCAGTACCACAAAAGCGGGCGCTTCGGTCCTTCCTCTGGATCGCCTGCAGGAAATCTGCCGTGCAGTCTCCATTCCGGTATGCGCCATCGGAGGCATCAACAGAGACAATATCCTGCGCCTTTCCGGAAGAGGGATTTCCGGCGTAGCAGTTGTCTCCGGCATTTTTGCTGCCGCAGATATTCAAAAGGAATGCCGGGAGCTGCACCGGCTGGCCTTACAGGTAACAGGAGGAAACAGATGAAAAGCGTATTAACCATTGCAGGCTCAGATTCAAGCGGCGGTGCCGGGATCCAGGCGGATATCAAAACTATCACTGCCCATAAAATGTATGCCATGAGTGCAATCACTGCCCTTACTGCTCAAAATACCACCGGCGTTTATGGTGTTTGTGAAACACCCCCGGAATTTGTGGCAAACCAGCTTGACTGTATTTTCTCTGACATTTATCCAGATGCAGTCAAAATCGGGATGGTGTCCGACAAAGCAATCATCGAAGTCATTGCTGACCGGCTCACCCATTATGAAGCAAAGAATATTGTAGTAGATCCCGTTATGATCTCCACCAGCGGCAGCCGCCTTTTGAACCCGGAAGCCATTGAAACCCTTATTACCCGGCTGTTTCCTCTGGCTTCGCTCATTACGCCCAACCTTCCTGAGGCTGAGGCACTTTGCGGTTTTGCGATTACGGGAAAGGCTGATATGCTTCGTGCCGCAAAATCCCTTGCTTCTCAGCTTTCCTGCAGTATCCTCATTAAAGGCGGCCACCTGGATGGGGATGCTTCTGACCTGCTTTTGACACAGGGAGAAGTCTTCTGGTTCCGGGAAGAGCGTATTCATAACCCGAATACCCATGGTACAGGCTGCACCCTCTCTTCTGCCATTGCCTGCAGTCTGGCTGCCGGATGCAGCCTTCCAGAAAGCGTCCGCAGGGCAAAGTCCTATCTTACAGGTGCACTGAAGGCGCAGCTTGATCTGGGCAAAGGCTCCGGCCCGCTGGACCATATGTACCTGCTGTAATTAAAAGGCTTTTATTGCATCTGTAATATGGCGCACCCCCACAAGCCGAATCCCTTTCACATCTGCAGGCTTCATCCTTGCTGCATTTTTTTCCGGGAGGATGACTCGTTCAAACCCCATACGAGCTGCTTCCCGGACAATTTTGTCGCTGTTTTGCACAGAGCGCAAATCTCCTGTCAGACCGATCTCTCCCAGTGCCAGCGTCTTGCCGGAGCAGGGAATCCCCTTGCAGGTAGAATAAATTGCCAGTGCTGCAGCCAGATCAATGGAGGTGCCTTCCGGCTTCATCCCGCCTACAATATTTACATAGATATCCTGGTTGATCAGGGATAAACCTGCCTTTCGCTCCAGCACTGCCAGTATCATATTCAGGCGGGACAGCTCCACGCCGACAGACGTTCTTCTGGCAAATCCTACATTGGCAGGTGCTGCAAGTGCCTGTACTTCCAGAAGCAGCGGCCTTGTTCCCTCATAGACAGCTGCCGCCATGGCGCCTTCTGCGCCGTCTTCCATACCTTCCAGAAAACTCTTTGACAGATTTTCAATTTCAATCAGACCGGATTCTGCCATTTCAAAAGCACCGATCTCACTTGTCGTGCCAAAACGGTTTTTAAAGGCCCGCAGGATGCGAAGCTCCTGATTGCGTTCGCCAGTAAAGTGAAGCACACAGTCAACCAGATGCTCTACAATTTTAGGGCCTGCCAGTTCCCCGCTCTTTGTCACATGTGCCACGATGAAAATAGGAATATTACAGCTCTTTCCCATTCGCATCAGTTCATTTCCGCAGGCTCTTACTTGAGACACACTCCCCGGCGCTGACTCCAGATCCCCTGTATACATAGTCTGAATAGAGTCAATGATTACAAACGCAGGCTTCAACTCTTCTGCTGCAGCAAAGATGTTCTCCATGTTGGTTTCCGACAGGATAAACAGATCATCAGGCAGCTCCCTGCACACCCTGTCTGCCCGCATCTTAATCTGATCTTCTGACTCTTCTCCTGAAACGTACAGCACCTTTCCATAGTGTTTCGCAATATTTGCAGCAGCCTGTATGATGATAGTGGATTTTCCGATTCCCGGCTCGCCGGAAATCAGCGTGAGGGACCCCTTGACCAGCCCGCCGCCCAGCACCCGGTTCAGCTCCCCGATTCCTGTATCCATTCTAGTGTAATTGCCCGACTCCACTTTTGTCAGCTGTGACGGCCTGTTCCTGCCGCTGTCTGCATCTGCTGCAATACCGCTCCTCCTGCGCTTGTCTTCCTTGTCTGAGGCAGGCAGAACCTTTTCCTCCACCATACTGTTCCATGCCCCGCAAATGCACTGCCCCTGCCATTTAGCGCTCTCATATCCACACTCCTGACATACAAATACTGTCTTTGCCTTCTTTGCCATCGTCTTTCTCCCTTCCCGTTTTCATGGAACTTATTATATCACATCTCTCCCTATACAAGAAAGTCAGTTCTTCGGAAGCGCCGGACTCAGCACAGCAGAAACACAAATACTCAGCATTAAGATCCCCCCAATCACTACAATGGAAGAAAACACAGGGACATACCAGCCAAAAGCCGCCCCTGCCAGTTTCATTCCTGTAAACATCAGAATCATAGCAATGCCGTATTTTACATAACGGAATCTCTGATGGAGATGTTCCAGAACAAAATAAAACTGCCTCAGACCAAGTACTGCAAAAATATTGGAAACATATACAAGGAGCAGGTCTGTTGAAACAGAAAAAACTGCCGGCACAGAATCCATGGCAAATAGGATATCGGAACATTCCACAAGGCAGACTGCTGCAAATAGCGGTGTAAAAAGCAGTCTCCCGTTTTTATCTCTCACTGCAAACCGGTCGCCTGACAGGTGCACTGTCATAGGAAGCACCCGGGCAAGCATCCGGATTAGCCAATGTTCACAAGGGTTCTGCTCTTTTTCCTCTTTGAACATTTTCAGACCGTTAAGAATCAGCATCGCGCCAAATACATACAAGGTCCACTGAAACTGTTCCACCAGCTGAAGACCAAAAAAGATAAACAGGAACCGGAGCACAATTGCGCCTGCAATTCCATAGTTCAGCGCTCTGTGCTGTGCTTTCTCTCTGATGCCAAATCCGGCAAATATAGTAATGAATACAAACAGATTATCCATGCTCAGGCTCAGTTCGATTAAATAACCTCCTAAAAACTCCAGCGCTTTTTCCTCTCCC
>CAUWJW010000041.1:0-14711 GCA_963558985.1 uncultured Clostridia bacterium
ACAGGCGTCCGGCTGACTTTGTACTCTGTGCAGATTTTCTGCTCAGTAAGCTTCTGACCGGGTTTTAGCTTCCCGGTCAGAATATCTCTCTGCAGCTGTGAAAACAGGCTGCTTGAAATCGGTACATTTGGTTTTGGGACGTCAGAATGTTTGTAGAGTACCATAGATGTCTCCTTTATTACAGGCGGTCTGTTACAAATGCTGTAAAGTCAGCCGCTGTATTTCCTGTGCCGTCTCCCGGCAGATTCAGTGCCTTCTGCGCTTCGTCCAGTATTTGTTCCAGCTGTCCGGCTTTGTTCGCATAGCCGATGTGACGCAGCATCATAACAGCAGCTCTTGCAATGCTGGAAGGGTTGGCGTATTCGCCGATGCCATCTGCAATCATGCGGGGTGCAGAACCGTGGATGGCTTCAAACATGGCGTATCTTCCGCCTACATTGGCACTTCCTGCAGTGCCGACGCCTCCCTGGATCTGTGCAGCTTCATCGGTGATGATATCGCCGTACAGGTTGGGCAGGATAAATACGTTAAAGTTGCTGTTAATTTGATCATTGACAAGATTTGCAGCCATAATATCCACATACCAGTCATCTGTTTTGATTTCCGGATAGTCTTTTGCCACATCGTAGCACAGGCTGAGGAATTTTCCGTCTGTCTTTTTCATGATATTGGCTTTTGTAACAATGGATACATTCTTGTTTCCGTTTGCTTTTGCGTATTCAAAGGCAGCCTTTGCAAGACGGGTGGTTCCCAGGGTAGTGGTGACTTTAAAGTCAATGGAAATATCATCGTTAATATCTACACCTTTGCTTCCCAGCGCATATTCGCCTTCTGTATTTTCACGGTAAAAGATCCAGTCGATGTTCTTTTCCGGGATCACTACAGGGCGTACATTGGCAAAGAGATCCAGTTCTCTTCTTAAGGTTACATTGGCACTTTCGATGTTCGGAAGGTTGTCTCCTTTTCCAGGTGTGGTAGTGGGACCCTTCAGCAGTACGTGACATTCTTTGATGGCTGCCAGTACATCAGCAGGAACAGTTTCCATTTTTGCAATCCGGTTTTCCAGTGTAAGCCCCGGGATGCTGCGCAGTTCAATCTTGCCTGCTGCAATTTCTTCTGCCAGAAGTTTTTCTAAAATTGCACGGCAGGAGTCCATGATAATGGGGCCGATGCCGTCGCCGTCAATGGTGCCGATGATGATTTTGTCAAGAGCGCTGTAGTCAGTCAGCTGGGAGGACTCTTTGAGTCTCTCCACACGGGCCAGCTGCTCTTTTACAATTTGTTCAAATGCCTTTGTATATTCCATGCTTATTCTCCTTTGATCAGATTGATTTTTCCGCCTCTGAGGATCATATTGATTTCCAGATCAGAGAAGTTGGTTACAGCTTTGTATGTCTTGCCGGAAGCCGGGTTCTTGATTTCAATGGTGCCGGATTTTACCTGAGCAGGTGCATGTTCAATGACCAGCTTGTCACCCAGATTGAAATCATCGTAATCCGCAGGATCTGCGAAAACAAGCGGCATGATTCCGCTGTTGATCAGGTTGGATCTGTGGATCCGGGCAAAGGATTTTGCAAGTACGAACTTTACGCCCAGATACAGCGGTGCAAGGGCAGCGTGTTCACGGCTGGATCCCTGTCCGTAATTGTCTCCGCCGATGATAGCGCAGGTCTTGGCATCTTTGCATCTTCCTGCAAATTCGCTGTCGATTTTTTCAAAACAGTAATTTGCCAGGTGCGGAATGTTGGAGCGGTATGGCAGCAGTCTGGAGTCAGACGGCATGATATCGTCCGTTGTGATGTTGTCGCCTGCATGGAGCGTTACAGTCGCTTCTACTGTTTCAGGCAGAGCTGTATTTCTTGGGAAAGGTTTGATATTCGGTCCCATGGCTACCGGTGTGTTTTCTGTGTTGGTTCCCTCAGGGTATACGATAAAGTTATCGTTAAAGGCAAAGTCTGCATCCGGAATCTGCGGCAGTGCTTCGCCGGATTTGCTTCCGTCTGTCAGGACACCGGTTACTGCGGAGATAGCAGCTGTTTCCGGGCTCACCAGGTATACATCTGCATCCAGAGTACCGCTTCTTCCTTTGAAGTTACGGTTGAAGGTACGCAGGGAAACAGCGCCGGATTTTGGAGACTGTCCCATACCGATACAAGGTCCGCATGCATTTTCAATGATTCTGGCACCGGAAGCGATGATGTCTGCCAGGGCTCCGTTTTCTGCCATTTTGGTGAGAATCTTGCTGGATCCCGGTGAGATGACAAGGCTGACGTCCGGATGTACTTTCTTTCCTTTTAAGATGGCTGCGACTTTCATCAGGTCTGTGTAGGAAGAGTTGGTGCAGCTTCCGATGGCTACCTGGTCAACTTTGATTTCTCCGATATTAGCTACGGAATCTACGTTGTCCGGGCTGTGAGGCTGTGCTGCCAGCGGCGTTAAGGTATCCAGATCTACGATGAGTTCCTGATCATAAACGGCGTCTGCATCAGCGGACATAGGAACGTAGTCTGCTTCTCTGCCCTGAGATTTCAGGTAAGCCTTTGTATTTTCGTCACTTGGGAATACAGAAGTGGTAGCGCCCAGTTCCGCACCCATGTTGGTGATGGTGGCTCTGTCTGTGACAGAAAGGGATTTTACTCCTTCGCCTGTGTATTCCACAATTTTGCCTACGCCGCCCTTTACGCTGAGCTGCTGGAGCACGTAGAGGATTACATCCTTTGCGGAAGTCCATGGGTTGAGTTTTCCGTTGAGCTGGACTTTGATTACCTTTGGCGCAACCAGGCTGTAGGTTCCTTTTGCCATGGCTACTGCAACATCAAGACCGCCTGCTCCGATGGCAATCATGCCCAGACCGCCGCCTGTCGGTGTGTGGCTGTCAGAACCCAGAAGTGTTTTTCCGGGTTTTCCGTAATTTTCCAGGTGGAGCTGGTGGCAGATGCCGTTGCCCGGTTTGGAGAAGAGTACGCCATGTCTCTGTGCCACGCTCTTGATGAATGCATGGTCATCTGCATTTTCAAATCCGGTCTGCAGGGTGTTGTGATCGATGTAAGCAACTGACAGTTCTGTCTGCACTTTGTCTACATCCATTGCTTCAAGCTGCAGGTAAACCATTGTTCCGGTTGAATCCTGTGTCAGAGTCTGATCAATTTTGATGGTGATTTCTTCACCCGGAGTGAGATTTCCTTCAACCAGGTGATTTTCTAAAATCTTATATGCTAGTGTTTTTCCCATTATTTCTATGGACCTCCTTATTTGCGTTATTGTATACAAGTATACCAGTATGCGTAAGTTCGGTCAAGAGCGGGGGACTAAAATAAATGAAGATTTTATGATAATTTTCTTGATTTATTTGAATTCTATGCGGCATTATGTTACCCTAAGGGTCAGAAAGGGGCGGAGCGATGTTAGGCTATGTGACAGCAGACAAACCGGAACTGAAAATGCGAGAGTTTGAAGTGTACAGCGGGTACTACTGCGGTGTGTGCAAATCCATTGCAAGGCGTTACGGACAGCTGCCGCGTATGGTGCTCAGCTACGATGCTGCCTTTCTGGCACTGCTGCTTGCAGGTCTGGACAGAAGTGAGGACACCCCGACTCGTGAGCACTGCATCATTCATCCCGTAAAGAAGAAAACTATCGTGGCAAATCCGGCCATCGATTATGCGGCAGATGTCATGCTGATTCTTGCCTGGTACAAACTTCTGGATGACGCCCGTGATGAAGGCAGGCTGTATGCGAAAGCAGCCGTTAGGACGCTTTCGCACATTTACAGGAAGCTGCAGCAGGCAAGACCCGGACTTTGCAGGAAGGTAGAGGAGAACCTGCATCAGCTTACTTGTCTGGAAGAAGCCGAATGTGCAAATCTTGATGAGGCAGCTGAGACCTTTGCGAAGATTATGGAGGCTATCTTTGAAGAGGGGCCGCTTCCGGAAGGTTTCCGAGAGCAGGAGGTTCTGCGCCGCATCGGTTACCATCTTGGCAAATGGATTTATCTGATGGATGCCATAGAGGATATCGAAGAGAATATAAAGAGCGGCGCCTATAATCCGCTTCTGTACCGGTTTGCGTACAAACCGGGAGAAACTGCTTTTCGGGAAAGGATCATGGAGACCTGCAGGTTCAATCTGCTTCATTATCTGGGTGAGATTGGGAAGGCTTCTGATCTGCTTTCTATCAGGAAAAACAGGGGTATTATTGAGAATATTATTTATAAGGGGTTATTGAAACGAACAGAGAAACTGTTGACCCAAAAGGAGGAATAATGGATCCATATGAAGTACTGGGAGTCAGACAAGGGGCTTCCGAAGAAGAAATCAGAGCAGCATACAAGGAGCTGGTGAAGAAATACCATCCGGATAAATATCAGAACAATCCGCTGTCTGACCTGGCAGAGGAAAAGCTGCAGGAAGTCAATGAAGCATATGATATGCTTATGAAGGGAAGAAACAGCGGCGGATACAGTTCAGGCGGCTATGGACAGGCGCAGAACCGGCGCACAAGCACGCCGGAATTTAGTCAGGTAAGGCGTAACATTGACGCCGGAAATCTGCAGGGTGCAGAAGAAATTCTAAACCGCATCCAGAACAGGAATGCAGAGTGGATGTTCCTGTCAGGCATGCTGTCCTATCGAAAAGGCTGGTATGACGATGCTGTCAGCAAAGTGCAGCAGGCTGTCAATATGGATCCGGGAAATCCGGAGTACAGCCAGGCGCTGGGGCAGATGATGAATGTGGGAAGATCCTATCAGAACATGGCTTACGGAAGAGGCTACAGCTCCACAGAAGATACGTTCTGTAAAGCGCTGCAGTGTTATTGCTGTGCAGATTTCTGCTGCGACTGCATATAATGTTACCGGGGTGATGGAGTGTGAAAAACAAGAATGTGTATAAAATCACGCTTGGCGGTATTTGTCTGGCTTTAACGCTGGTGTTTATGTTTGGCGCATCCATTGTGCCGGGAGCAGAGATGACGCTGTATGCTGTCAGTTCGCTGTTTATTGCAGTCATGATTATAGAGACAGGCGTGAAAGGCGGGGCTGCGCTTTATGCGGCAGCAGTTTTGCTGGGGCTTCTGATTGTTCCAAATAAAATCGGGATACTGCCTTATGCCTGTGTATTTGGTCTTTACGGCATCGTAAAGTTTTATATTGAAAAGGTAAAAAATCCGGTCATGCAGGTGCTGCTGAAAGTACTGTTTTTTGCAGCGGTTCTGATTCTGGCATTTACCGGACTGAAAGGTCTGCTTCTGGGAAGCGTGCAGCTTCCGGATCTGCCGGCAGCTGTGCTGGTCATTGGAGGCGTGCTGTTTCTGCTGCTGTATGACTTTATTTATACTTTGCTGATTCGCATTTACCGGGAACGGTTTAAACGAGAGAAAAAAGTATCCTTTCATTTGTCCGGTGAGGACGAAGAAGAAAAATAACCATAAAAAAGTGGAAAGGTAAGAATCGGGGGATTCAGCCTTTCCACTTTTTTTAGAAATTACAGCTGAGGAGTCTTCAGCTTAATGTGCTTGCATTTGAGGAACTTTCCATCTCCTCTCTTGCCAAGGAATTCGCCGTCTTTGTATACCAGGTTTCCTCTGCTGTAGGTAGCAACCGGATAACCTTTCAGTTTGGCGCCTTCCCAGACTGTATGATCGGTATCCCCGTGCATCGCATCGTTTGTAATGGTAAACTGTTTCTTCGGATCGTACAAAACGATATCTGCATCAAGTCCTACCTGCAGAGCGCCTTTCAGATGATCCAGCCCAAAGAGCTTTGCAGGATTGGTAGCGCAGAGTTCAACTGCCTTGTTGAAAGTGATTCTGCCTTTGTTGGATTCAGACAGAATATAAGGATACATGTTTTCGATTCCCGCACAGCCGTTAGGGATGGTGGTGAAGTTGCCCGGCGTTCCGTCTTTCTGGGTGATGCCCCAGTCTTTTTCCGCTCTGGTGAACGGGCAGTGATCTGTTGCGATGGTAGTGATATCGCCTCTTTTGATTCCTTCCCACAGAGCATCCTGAGACTCTTTTCCTTTCATTGGAGGGGAGCATACAAAGTCGCGGGCTCTGAGTCCCTGCTCCGGAATGCCGTCTTTGTACACTTTGCTTGTAAAGTACAGATACTGCGGGCAGGTTTCTGCAAAGATCGGGTAGCCCTGATCCCGTGCTTCTGTTACAGCATCCATTCCCTGCTTGTTTCCGAGATGCACGATATAAAGAGAGGTGCCTGCCATTTTAGCAAGATTGATGGCTCTTACATCAGCTTCTCCCTCGACTGCTTCATTCTTGGACATGTAGTGCCACCAGGCGTCAGTTTTGCCTTCTGCCAGATACTGAGCGATAAGTACGTTGTTTACATCTCTGTTTTCTGCGTGGACGCCTACAAGGGCGCCAAGTTCCTTGGCCTTTTTCAGTGTTTTGAAAAACTGACCGTCATCTACACCAAAATCATAGACCATAAATACTTTGAAGGAAGTAACACCGTAATTTACTGCATCTTCCATGGAGTTGAGCATTTCATCAGTGGTTACATCCCCAACGCCGATGTGGAAGGAATAGTCCACTGCCGCATCGGGCGCAGCCAGAGCATCTCTTCTTTTGATAGCATCCAGCATCGGTTCACCCTGCCCCTGAAGAACAAAGTCAAATACTGTAGTGGTACCTCCGCAGGCAGCAGAACGGGTGCCTGCATAATAATCGTCTGTAGAAATCGTCCCTCCAAAAGGCATTGCCAGGTGAGTGTGTCCGTCAATGGCACCGGGGAGAACCAGCTTGCCTTTGGCATCGACTACTTCTGTATTCGGTTCAGGTTTCAGATTTGCCGCAATGGCAGTAATCTTTCCGTTTTTTACAGCGACATCAGCCTTAAAACTTGCCGAAGCTGTGACAACGGTTCCGCCTTTGATTAATAGATCCATAAAACTTACCTCCTTTTGTGTGCTGTAGCAGCAGGAGCCTTTGGGATCCAAAGGCTCCTGCATATTTAAGCTTTATTTATACTGACATAACATAAGCCTTCTCTAGTTGACCTTCTCGATCATTTTGAACTCTTCTTCGGTGAGTCTGGAGTTTTTCGCCATACCTGTCTTCATCAGCAGGACATAAACGATAAACCCTACAGCAAAGGAGAAGAGATAGTTCACGGAGTTTACATAGGCAATAAAGGTGCCGAAAGCTCCCGGAATGTGGAAGTAGGACAGCAGCGGAAGGATAAAGGCTACAACCCATGCGATGATGGCAGCATAGTTGAAACCGTTGCTGTACCAGTATCTCCCGTTTTCGCCTTTGAACAGAGCAGCAATTTCAATCTGCTTTCTCTTGCATACGAAGTAGTCGGCGATGAAGATAGCGGCAATTGGTGAAAGGATAGTGCCGTATGCGTTCAGCCAGTTGAAGTATGCACCGCCGGAGCCGTAAATCCACCATGCCTGCAGGATGAAGAAGGCAATGAGCATGGTGATAATAACACCCTTCCTGTAACTGATCTTCTTCGGGTTGATGTTGGAGAATCCGTTTGCCGGAGCTACTACGTTCGCAGCAACACAGGTGGTTACGGTAGCGCAGGCAACACCAATGGCGGCAATGAGTACAACGAGCTTGTTATTAATCTGGTAGAAAACGCCGGTAGGATCGAACATCGGTGTTCCATCCACCAGCTCTGTCGCTCTTGCAAAGAAGGCACCGACAAAAGCACAGTAAGCCATTGGAATCGGCATCCCGTACAATTGACCGCGGAACTGATCCTTCTGAGAGCGGGCATATCTGGAAAAGTCCGGGATGTTAAGGGCCATGGTTGCCCAGAAAGCAATGTTGCCCATGAGACCTCCCAGATAAACCAGAGCAAAACCGCCGTTCTTCTCAATCAGAGCATCGTTGTTGCCGGAATTGAGTACATCGCCGAAAGAATACCCTGCATTGCCTGCATAAACAGCTGCCCAGATGAGCAGTGCAATCATAATGGCAATGAGGAGCGGTCCGCCGATATTCTGAACCCATTTAATCTGATCCATGCCTTTGTAAGCTACCCAGCCGATGAAAATCATGAAGATGACATAACCTACAAACTGCCCCATGACTACTGTCTGCATGCCTCCCCAGGAAGGAAGACCGATGGTTACGGAAGCATCTGCAAAGGATGGAATCACACATCCGATGATAGCGGCTACCGCACCGCCGCCTACCCAGGCCTGTACAGAGGTCCAGCCGCAGGCTGTGATGGCTCTTAAAATAGCAGGTATTTGTGCGCCTCTTCCGCCAAAAGTCAGTCTGGCGAAAAGAGGGAACGGAACGCCATACTTGGTTCCAATCTGCGAGTTAAGCTGAATCGGGATCAGTACGATAATATTTCCCAGGGCTACATTAATAATGGAAAGCCATGGAGAAACGCCCACTGTGATAAGTCCGGATGCAAGGGATAATGACGGAATACAAATGGACATGCCGACCCAGAGCATAGATATGTTGTATGTAGTCCAGGTCCGCTGCGATACAGAAGTAGGCGCCAGGTCCTCGTTATAATACTTAGAAGACGAAAGTTCCGCTTTTGCTGCATCAGTCAATTCGTAAAGGCCATTACAAACTTCTTGTGTATGCGTTGACATTTGATACACCTCCTTTTAAAAATACATAGAAAAAACATATTAAATGATTACTTTCCCTATTATACTATAAATTGTCAGAAATGTAACTAGTTTTTTAAATGTTTTCAAAAAAATCAAACAATTTAATGACGTTGTAATTCCTGCATGTTCCATGTATAATCAGGGTGGTTTACTGCTTACAGGAAGCAGCTGCAAAGGAGGAAGTGTATGAGTTTTACGAAGGAACAGGTAAATGAAATTTTAGATCAGCTGGAAAAACAGTACCCGGATGCAGACTGTGCGCTGAATCACAGAGACGTTTTTCAGCTGCTGATTGCAGTTGTTTTGTCAGCACAGACAACTGATAAAAGTGTGAATATAGTAACAAAAGATTTGTTTGATGCTTATCCCGATGCTGCATCATTGGCACAGGCACAGCCCGAAGATGTGGCGGAGCTGATTCGCAGAATCGGAATGTACAAGACAAAATCAAAGAATCTTGTGGCGCTTGCAAAGATGTTAACAGAGGAATACAAGGGACAGGTGCCGGAGGATTATGACGAGCTGATTAAGCTTCCCGGTGTCGGGCGGAAGACGGCTAATGTGGTTCTTGCAGTTGGATTCGGCCATCAGAGGATAGCAGTGGACACCCATGTGTTCCGCGTTTCCAACAGAATCGGGCTAGTGCAGGAAAAGGATGTGCTGAAAACAGAGATGGCATTAATGAAAACCTTACCGGAGCAGAGATGGTCAAGGGCTCATCACAGTCTGATCTTTCACGGAAGAAACTGCTGTCATGCAAGGAAGCCGCAGTGTGAGGACTGCGTAATCAGTTACATATGCGAGAAAAAGGGTGTATAGTCTGTTTGTTACGCAAACTCTTTTTTATAAATAAGAAAATAAAAGGACATCGCTTGTGAGATGTCCTTTTTTCTAGTGGCGGATTTATCTTCCGCAGCATTTTTTATATTTTTTCCCGCTTCCGCAAGGACATGGATCATTGCGGCCGATTTTTTTCCCTTTCACTACAGTCTTGGATTTTTTGAAATCCCTGACAATCTGACTTATTTTTTCTTCGCTTAACAGGTTGTCCCACTGCGGCAGAGTATAGAGGTAATCTGCTTCTGCATCCAGCATGTTGTAATACAGCTTTTCCAGGTCAATATCCAGTTCAAGCTGAGACTCTTCCGTAAAGTTTTCAAAATCATTTCCTTTGCGGAGACTGGTATCGATTCCGTCAAGGAATCCCATGAAAATAACAGGGCGAACATCATATTTCTTTGCCAGTTCACCTAAGACTCCGGTGGTTTTTTCATCGGGATGATCTAAAAGATCGCTGTAGATCTTTGTTTCAG
This sequence comes from uncultured Clostridia bacterium, assembly GCA_963558985.1. Taxonomy (GTDB): domain Bacteria; phylum Bacillota; class Clostridia; order Peptostreptococcales; family Anaerovoracaceae; genus Hominibacterium. Next base: position 9,920 of record CAUWJW010000041.1, read on the forward strand.
CTCCGCTGTATTCTTCCCAGAACTCTTTAAAAGTAGCATCAGTCTGCTCTTCAATTAATTTACGCCATTCTTCATATAATGTCATTCTTTATTTCCTCCCACATAATTTTGCGATTTCCAGCACATCACCCATTACAGCACTTCCTGTAGGAAGCGGGCCTGCGCCTTTTCCGTAAAACATCAGTTCATCCACAGCATTTCCCTTCACAAATACAGCATTGAATTCGTTACTGATGGAGGCCAGCGGATGGCTGTTTGGCAGTTCTGTCGGTTTTACACTGTATTCCAGCTTGCCGTCTTTGAGTCTGGCAGAAGCAATCAGTTTGATCTTGCAGCCGTTGACTGCGGCATTGGTGATATCCTTTCTGGTAACCTTGGTAATCCCCTCTGTCGGAATGTCTTCAGGAGCTACGTACTGATCAAACGCAAGCGCCATTAGAATGGAAAGCTTGTTTGCTACATCGATGCCTTCTACATCCGCAGTCGGGTCTGCTTCAGCAAAACCTTTTTCCTGTGCCTTTTTCAAAACATCTTCATATTTCATTCCGAATTCAGTCATTTGCGTTAAAATATAGTTTGTTGTTCCGTTCAGGATCCCTAAGACCTCTTCAAACTGGTTAGAACGCAGTACGGTAGTGATGGCATTGAGAATAGGAATTCCGCCGCCTACACTTGCTTCAAAACGAAATTCCACGCCGTTTTTCTCGGCAGTTTCCATCAGCTTATTGAAATTTGCGGCAACTGCGGCTTTGTTTGCAGTTACTACATGCTTGCCGTTTTCCATAGCAGAAAGCATAAAAGAAGAGGCCGGTTCGATCCCTCCGAGCAATTCGATTACAATATCAATATCAGGATCCTTGAATATGGAATCCGGATCTTGTGTAAACTGCTCCGGTGTGACGGTAATGTCCCTTTTGCGGTCAACGTCTCTTTCCAGAATTTTAGTGATTTCAATTTTACATCCGGCAGCATTTTCAATCTGCTCTTTGTTCATTTCTAAAGTTTTATATGTACCGGTACCAATATTTCCAAGGCCCAGCAATCCGACCTTTACTGTTTTCATTCAGATTTTACCTCCTACAATTTCTAACATGCATTGATTTTAAAATTATATAACAAAACAGACGATTTGTCTTTAGGATTTTATATTTTTTTGAGTTTGTGCCGGCAGCAATTGACTTTTTTTCTTTCATTAGGCAAAATGAAAGGAGTTTGCAAGGGAGGAAGAGTAAGATGGCAATTCATATTGTACTGGTGGAACCGGAGATTCCGCCGAATACGGGAAATATCGCAAGAAGTTGTGCGGCAACAGGAAGTGTGCTGCATCTGATAGAGCCTTTGGGGTTTTCCATTGATGACAAGAGTCTGAAGCGGGCGGGACTTGATTATTGGCCTTTTGTAAAGCTTGAGGTTCATGCGGGGCTGGAGGCTTTCATGGAAAAATACAAGGGAAGAACGATGTATCTGGCTACAACAAAAGGAGGGAAGCTTTATACAGAGGTGACTTACCGGGATGAAGATATGATTCTTTTCGGAAAAGAAACAGCAGGGCTTCCGGAGGACTTTATCCGGCAGCATGAGGAACAGGCAATCAGAATTCCCATGAGCAAAGAGACAAGGCTGAGATCCTTTAATCTTTCCAACTCTGCCAACATCATTTTGTTTGAAGCTTTGCGGCAGCAAAACTTTCCCGGACTGAAATAAAATTCCTGCTAGCCTTGCGGGTATATGGAATTTATCGTATAATATTAAAACAAGCGTTTTCATAAAAGAGCTGCGCAGGAAAATGGGAAGAATATTGTTTTAGAGGTGCTAAATGGGTATGCGACTTGGATATGATCTGACAATTGAACAAACACAAAAGCTGGTAATGACACCTGAACTGATCCAGGCGATTCAGATTCTGCAGTTCAATACACAGGAACTGGATTCTTATGTACAAGAGCAGATTCTTACGAATCCGGTTCTGGAGCAGGGAGCGCCCGCAGAGGGAGAAGCCCGGGAAAGCGGGGAGCGTGACCTGTCAGAGAGCCGCAGGCAGGAGGAACAGAGCAGTTCAGAGCCGGATATCGACTGGAAGGAGTATTTAAAAGACCGTCAGTACGATGATATCAGCTACAGGCAGTGGGAATACAAGGATCCGGAAGAAAAAGAGAATTCTTATGAACAATATACCACATCAGATGTGACGCTTCCTGAACACTTGATGTTTCAGCTGCAGTTTGCATCTCATAAGAAAGGGTGCCGCAGTGTAGGCAGGTATATCATCGAATCTCTGGATGAGAACGGATATATGACTCTGACAGTCGATGAGATTTCAAGAGCTACAGGTGCACCGCCGGATAAGATTGAAGAAATTCTGGAAATCATACATACATTCGACCCATCAGGGGTAGGGGCAAGAGATCTGGCAGAATGTCTCATGATTCAGCTGGAGCAGAAGGGCATCCTGGATGAAGCTTATGAAACTGTTCTGACCCGGCATCTGGAGGATCTGGCTGCAAACAGACTTACGGCTATTTCCAGGGCAATGGGCATTAGTGTCAAAGAAGTGCAGGATATGGCAGATACAATCAAAAGTCTTGAGCCCAAGCCCGGAAGACAGTTTGCATCTCAGACGGATACCAGATATATTGTTCCCGATGTGCTGGTGGAACGGGTGGATGATGACTACGTTGTAACCGTTAATGACAGCAGCACGCCTCATCTTATGGTAAGCTCTTATTATGAGAAGCTTTTGCATGAGACGGAGAAGGACTCCAATCTTTCCAAATATCTGACAGATCGTCTTAATTCGGCCGTATGGCTTATTAGGAGTATTGATCAGAGAAAGCAGACCATTTATAACGTGGTTCAGGCTGTGGTCAGGCATCAGAAAGAATTCTTTGATAAAGGCAGCAAGTACCTAAAGCCCCTGACGCTTAAGCAGATTGCAGAAGAAGTGGGGATTCACGAGTCTACTGTGAGCCGCTCCATAAATGGGAAATACCTGCAGAGCCCTATGGGGGTCTTTGAGATTAAGTATTTCTTTTCAGGCGGAGTTTCCGCAAGCGCAAGCGGTGAAGGAATTTCATCCAAAAGCGTCAAAAGCTTCATAAAAGAAATGGTGGACAGTGAAGATCCAAAGTCGCCTTACAGTGATCAGGCTATGGTTACTATGCTCAAAGAGAAGGGAATCGACATTTCACGAAGAACCGTTGCCAAATACAGAGACGAGATGAATATTTTGTCTTCGTCCAAAAGAAGACGTTATTAATTAAAGCTAAAATATATAAATATACAGTTAATCGGAGGAGGATTACAAAATGGCAATTAAAGTAGGTATTAGTGGTTTTGGTCGTATTGCGAGAGTTGTTATTCGTGCAGCGATGGATGACAAAGACATTGATATTTGCGGTATTAATGTAAGAAATGCAGATAAAGAATACATGGTATATATGCTTAAATACGATACTATCTTTGGTCGCTTTCCAAAGGACCTTGCTGTCTATGAGGACGGAATCATTATTGATGGCAAGAAGATTCCGGTTTACAGTGAAAGCGATGCTGCTAATATCCCTTGGAGCGAATGCGGAGCAGAGTACATTGTAGAAGGTACAGGGGCTTATAATACAACGGAGAAAGCAATGGTACACCTCAAGCAGGGAGCTAAAAAGGTGGTTATCACTGCACCGGCAAAGGACAAAACAACACCTACTTTTGTCATGGGAGTAAATCATGAAACCTATAAAAAGGAAATGAATATTGTGTCAAATGCTTCCTGCACAACAAACTGTCTGGCACCCCTTGCAAAGGTAATTGAAGATAACTGGGGAATCGAGCAGGCGCTGATGTCTACTATTCATGCAGCAACTGCAAAGCAGAAGGTTGTAGATGCGCGTTCTCTTAAAGACTGGAGAACAGGAAGATCTGTATTCAACAATATTATCCCGTCTACAACAGGGGCAGCAAAGGCTGTAGGACTGGTAATCCCTTCACTTGCAGGAAAGATGACAGGGATTTCCTATCGTGTTCCGACTGCCGATGTATCGGTTATCGACCTGAACGTAATGACAAAGGAGCCTGCATCTTATGAAGCAATCTGCGCAAAGATTAAAGAAGCTTCCGAAGGTGCGATGAAAGGCATTATCGAATATGTGGACGACGAGGTTGTATCCAGTGATTTCATCGGTGATCCGCACACTTCTATCTTTGATGCCAGAGAAGGAATCCAGCTTAATGATAAATTCTTCAAGCTGATTGCCTTCTATGATAATGAATACGGCTATTCTAGCAAAATCCTTTCACTCATAAAACACATGTACAGTGTGGATACTAAATAGGCAGGGGAGCTTTCCCATGCAGCAGAGACAGTCGGCGCTATACCGGCTGTCAATTATATTTTTCATCAGAGAGGGAGGAAAACTATGAAAAAAACGGTAAGAGATATAGATGTCAAAAATAAGAAAGTGCTGGTGAGATGTGATTTTAATGTGCCTATGCAGGACGGAAAAATAACCGATGATATTCGGATCACATCGGCGCTTCCCACAATTAGATATCTGATGGATCACGGTGCAAGAGTCATCCTTATGTCTCACATGGGAAGACCAAAGGGCGAGGCGAAGATGGAATATACGCTGAAGCCGGTGGCAGAGAGACTTTCTCAGCTTTTAAACAAGGATGTAATTTTTACAAGTGTGCCGGAGGTCGTCAACAGCCGGATTGTGGATACAGCTGCCGGACTGAAGCCGGGAGAAGTGATGCTTCTTGAAAATGTCCGCTTCCGCAAAGAAGAAACGAAAAATGAAGC
>CAUWJW010000042.1:0-14687 GCA_963558985.1 uncultured Clostridia bacterium
TGACATCTCTTCGTTTGTAGCAAACGGCTTATTTTTCTCTTTTTCTTCTTGTCAGAAGCAATGAACCTGCTAAAGCGGCTGCAGCTGTAAGGGCAAAGAGCCCGCCCAGCATACGGTCATCGCCTGTTTGTGCAGGAGCCGCTTCTTGCTTTGTACATCTATTTACAAAAATCGCTCCGTTTTCTTCCTCCCGTTCTTGTCTGACGGTGAGTGCTCCCTTTCCATTATCTTTTACTACTGCAACAGTCCGATATACTTTGCTGTCATACCGGATCCCCTCTCTGTCGCCTTGCACTTCAGAAATGGTATAGCGGTAAGTGCCTGCCTTCTGATAGGTTATCGGGCTAAAAGCAATCTGTCCGTCTTTAGCATTGACAGCCCTTGCAATCACCTTTCCTTCTTCATTTTTCAGTTCAAAGGTGAAGGCACCTTCTTTCAGTTCTCCTCCCTCCAGTTTTTTAAAGGCTCCGATTACAGCCGTTGCCGGCTGCGGCTTATAGTAGTTGCGAAATACAATGGTGCCCTGTTCTTCGGTCTTATGGCTCACTTTCAGTGTTCCGTCAGAAGCATCTTTGACGGTGGTCCGGATCCCATAGCAGCTGCTGTCATAGCGGATTCCCTGTGCACCCAGATTTTTCTCATACACAATATAGTCATAGACCCCTGCCTTTGTATAGGTAACCGGCTTAAAAACAATTTTTCCTTTGCTGTCATTTTTGCCTGTGGAAACAACTTCTCCCTGTGCATTGCGCAATTCAAACAGGAATTCTCCCTCTTTCAGCGTCCGTCCTTCCAGCTGTTTATTTATAGAAAGTTCATCTGTTACGCTAGAGGATTGCGGTGCTGTCTGATAGGTATTCTCAAAGCAGAAGTTTGCATCTGCTCCTGCAATTGCGCTCAGATTTCCTTTTCCGTCATCTTTCAGTGTCACGGAAAATGTCTTAGCCGTATCATTGCTGATGCCCGGCATATTTCCTGACTCTGTCACTCTATACCGGAATTCTTTTGTTCGTGAGCCATCCTGCGCCGCTTTCACGTCATCCAGCATCGATGACCGGAAGGTTACAGCGCCAAAGGAAATATTTCCCTGCCTGTCATTGACCGTTTCTTTTTTCACCGGAAGCGGGGCACCATTTACGGATTCAATGCGGAAGGTGTACTTGCCTGTAATATCCGGCGGAGTCTGTCCTGCATCTGCTTTTACAACTTTGCGTCCATTGATTGTCAGTGAAACAGTGTCTTCCAGCATCGCATACTGATTGACAAACTGCAGTCCTCCCTGCGGATATTCAGCCACAGCTTCTAAAATCCCGTCCCCTTTATTTTCTACTTTAACATTAAAGCTGTAATTTGCTTTTGAAGCTGTCACACCTGCAGGCAGGTTTGCTGTATCTTCTTTGACAGTGTAAGGTATGGTATAAGTTTTATCACCGTCAAAGGAGGCAGTCTGCTGTGCTGTCATACGATTAAGATCTTCTATCTCATATGACAGTTCCTTTTCAAACCGGATGGTGCCATCTGCCTTGTTTGTTCCTGATGTCACTGGAGTTCCTTTGCTGTCTGCAATAACAAAAGTAAACTCTCCATCACGAAGTGTCTTCCCATGCAGGATTTTCTCTGCCTCTACTGTCACTGGATTGGAGGAAGCCGTATAAGTGTTTACAAACGCAAGGCGAATCGGATCTTTCTTTGTATCTCCGGATTCCCATTGATAACTTTGTTGTGTCTCTGTTTCACCTTTTTGGGCAGCCACACTGGTTACTGCCTGAAGTTTTCCTGCTTCCTGCTTTGTAACGGCAATGGTCACCGTATACTTCGTCTTATCGCACTGATATCCGGGGCGGCTCATAAGCAGTTCTTCTGCAGTAAAGCTGTACGTCTGTCCTGCATCTGCCGCATCAAAAACAAGATCCTGCAGCGCAGTAGCTACGATTTCTTCCCCTGCACCTGCTGCTTTTGTCTGCACCGCTTTCGCCTCATCTTTCGGCAGATTCAGTTTTTCAGCCGAAGAAGAATCCAGCGCCTTGATGAGAAGGGTGAACTCCTTTTCTTTCATTGCAGTGCCTTCCAGTTTCTTTGTAAGAATGATTCCGCCTATTTCGCCGTAATTCAAAGATTCGGAATAGGTATTCACAAACTCGCCGTTGGAAACTTCAGGTACTGCTGTCAGCGTTCCTCCATTATCAGATACCGTTATCGTTAAGGTCGCGGTGTTTTCTGCATAAGCAAGTCCATCGACTACAGTTCCTGCACGTTCTTCTTTTATGTGATAAATATACGTGCCCGGCTGTTCAAACGTAATCGTTCCAAATCCAAAGGAAGCACGGTTTCCTGCTTCCGGCTTTTGTACAGTCACATTACGCTGTTCCGGCATAGGTGCATTCTCAGCCCCTTGGATCTCGAACTGGAAGGTATCTTCCTTTCCCCAGTCACGGCCGGTAAGAACTTTTGTAAAAAGTCCTGTCGTATCAAAGGTTCCTGTTGTGGCAGAATAGGTGTTGGTAAATGTAAAATATTCCTTGTCTGTCGGAGGATAATCCCCGTCTTCACTTTCATACACAGTTTGCCACGTCTCCTCCCCGGTTTCTTCGCGGATCAGAAGATTTTTAATCTCCAGTTCGCCTGCTTTATTATCTTGCAGGTTAAAAGAAAGAATATATTTGGCTGTATCATATGTAATTCCCGGTGCAGGGCTGCTTGGCACGTCTTCATAGACCATGTAACTGTAATGTCCCGGCCGGTCAAAGGTAAAGACCGCATCGTCTCCAAAGGAAATGGCAGCCTGATTCTTTCCCGTCCAGCTTGCCCCGTTCACCTCAGCCGTCAAAGGTTCGCCTTCCGGCTGCTCCTGCGCATCAAGAGGCTGAAGCTTAAAGGAAAATTGATCTGCAGTATTAAAGGAACGTCCGAGCAAAGTCTTGGTTCCCTTCAGACCTAAATCCACTAGACTTACCTGTTTTTCCCCTATGGCATAGTGATTTGCAAATACAGCTGTTTGTTCTTCTCCCGCCTGAACGGTTCCTCCTGCAGTTCCTGCCTTCCCGTCGGAGCCGGCCGGTGCCGTCTGTGTAAAGCCTGCCGGCAGATTGATTTCTGTCACCTGATACGTAAGACCTGCATCCAGACCGGTTACCTTCAGGCTTTGACCGTTTTTAAGGTTAAATTCACTTTTATCTGTAACAGTAACCGCAGACCCGGACGCAGACCCATCCGCTTCATATTTCTGCGCCGAAAAAGACTTTGTGCTTCCTGTACCGTCCTCATTTGTCAAAGAAAGTTTAAAACAGAACTCTTTATCGGGTGCAGTGATTCCAGTCTCTGCTGTCACCTTTTTTGTAACTGTAAGTTCTGCCGGAAGCTCTACCTCTAGCTTTCCGTTGTTGCCCAGAGAAACAATGATACTTTTTGCTTCACGAACATTCTCATGATCCCAGTCAGGATTTATTACATGTTTAGCTGTACCCGTTAGATTTCTTGACTTTTTCAGCCCAGTATCGGCTACTGTTGTCAGCCTGGGCAGTCCTGCCGGAATATAGTGCCGGCCCTCGCTGTCTGTTTGGACTACATCTGCAAGCTTTTCTTTTCCTAGATGATCCAGCTTTACAATCTCCTTCTGCGGCGTTGTTTTGTTCACATCATAATAAGTCCTCTGATAATAATAGCTGCCGGTATCTGAAGGCGGCTGCTTCAGCGGCTGTGTGCAGTCGGCATCTGTATATAAAACCGCATTTTCTGTAAAGTAATAAAAATGATTATTTTTAGAAGGTGTAAAAACTGATTTGGTATCTCCTAAAACTGCACCTGGTGTAAATGCATTAGAATAAAAGCTCACCTTGCCATCTGACTTATTTTCATTGATATACGTCTGCATGCTTTCATCAGGTGCCTTGATTTTTTCTTTTGCCGCTTCCTTCAGACTCACATCATAGAAGATACGCATCGGGAATGCATTTGTTACTGTAGTCCGATAGTTCTCACCATCTGAACTTTCCACATTAAAGTGTCTTAAAGGAATCAGACCTGCAGGAATCTTCACCTGAACGGTATCTCCAACTGAAACTGAATCTGATTTTGTTACAGTCATCACAATACTGCTCAGATTTCCCTGCGGATACATCGCATTCCCCACGTTACTGCCTTCAAACGTATAGGTGTCGGTATTTCCCTGTGTACTTTTTGTAACAGTCTTGTATAGCTGATCTGCATAAACGATTGTATGGAACTGGTCCACCTGCATATAGTCACCGAGCCTGTCTGTAATGGTTATATAACCATCATTAGCCGGATTTCCGCTTTCCACCTCAGTTGGAAAACCTGTGCTGTGTGAAATTTCATCGAATATTTCTGTAAAAATCCGGTTCAGCTCATCTGCATCTGCTGCCGCCTTATAGTAATTTCCGTCTGCATCCCGCTCTCCCAGGCGGTTCCAGGCTTCGGCACCGGGATAATTACTGGACATGGCATGCATGTATGCATTAAACTTGTTCGTTTCTGCTGTGCTTTCATTGGACGGATCTGCTCCTTCAAAGACGCCGATTGAATACATTACAGTTCCTTTATTCTTTAGCGACTTTGCTGCCGTTACACCGGCATTGGCCAGGCCTTCATCAAACTTATCAGTTCCTGCCGGCGCCGGGTTTCCATCTGTAAAAAAGATAATTATTTTCTGTGCACCGGCTCTTGCGCGCTTCAAACTTTCTTCTGCTGCAGCCATGGCCTTTCCCGGATAGGTATTTCCGCTGGCTCTTAACCGGTTGATGGAGGTTTTGATGCCACCTGCAGTTTCTGCATTGCAGAGAGTAAGTTCTTTTACTACCTTTCCCTCGTCTGAAAAGTTTACAATGGAAATCCGATGTTGCTTATCCTGAGAAAGGGATGCATTCTGCTCAGTTGTCTGCTCCACAAATCCGGCAGCCGCCTGTTTGAGAGAATCCAGTCTGGTCATCTTCTCTGCTTTATAAAAGGCAATATGGCCGTCTTGGCTATCTTGCGCATTTTCTCTGGGATATACAGTCTGCCCGTTAAGCTCCCAGTGATCGAACCTCTCCCAAATAAAACCGGTGGTAACCCTCTGGATTTTTATGTATTGTCCGTTAACCTCTGCATAATACACAGGTCCCCGGGAAGTTTCATCTACATTATTTTTAAAAACCTCGGTATAATTTCCCGGCATCTCCCGGCTCATAGAGCTTGAAGTGTCCAGAACCATAACGATATCCAGCGGTTTGTCCGTCATCGTTTTTATATTGGAGGCAGAGGAAAGAGCCGATAATCCGATTATAAAATCAGATGCTTGGCCTTTTTTTATTGAAAATGACTTTCCCGCTCCAGATTCAGGCAGATTAATTTCTTCCGAATTTACTGTTTTATCCGTCCAGATTCTGCCTATGTACTTTGTAGTATCTTCTGCAATCTCCGTCCAACTTTCTATTGTGGATGGATCTGCTGTTGCTGTCTGCTCCATTGCGCTTCTCGAATCACTTTGTGTTTTCCCATAAACACTTCCTCCGGTGAAAATACATCCGAAAAGCACTGCAACTGCCAGCAGCGTTACAAAAACGCTTCTTTTTTTCAGGTGTTTGTCCATCTAATTCCTCCTTCTTCCTGCCTGTGTTCTCCTTTTGGAGATTTCGCAGACTATCTACTTCTGCGAAAAGGCATTCAGAAGGTTGATCTGTTCTTTTTTGTGTGACATGGAAATATGGCAGTAATAATTGAGTGTTGTCTGGATATTTGCATGACCTAAAAGTTCACTGAGTGTTTTCATGTCCATCCCCAGTGTAATGCACCGGCTTGCGAAGGTATGCCGCAGTGTATGAAAGTTGCGATATGCAATCCCCGCTTCTTCAAGAATGCGTTTATAGCGATACTGCATGGTGCGCGGATCCAGCGGCAGCTTGGGAGTGTTTGAAAAAATAAAACTTGTTTGATCCGATGATTCATACAGTGATTTCAGATTGGGGAGCAGTGATTTTGCAAGGGGAATTATGCGCACAGAGCTGTTTGTCTTAGGTGCAGTAATGACTAATGCTGTTTTTTCCTCCCGCTTTAAGCGCTGTACAGTTCGTGTGATACTGATGCATTCTTCTTTCCAGTCCAGGTCCCCCCACTTTAATGCACATAATTCGCCGATGCGGATCCCGGTGTACAGACACAGAAGTACAGCAACGGTATTCCCATTGTGGTGAGAACGCAAAAACAGTTCCAGTTCCCTGCACTCTGCCTCTGAAAAAATTCTTATCGTTCTCTTCTGTTTCCTTATTCGCAAGTCAAAGGACAGATTTTTTCCATTGGGAAGTTCTCCCAACCCCTTTTTTACGAGAAAAAAAATGCTCCTGATTGTTTCTCCGGAAAGCTTGCGGCTGCCTCCGGCATTTGTTTTTTCCGCCAGGAGCTTCTGATATTGATCTAGAAGTTTCTGATCTACACAGTCTGCCTCAACGCCTCTGAAAAAAGGCTCTATATGCCTGTCATACAAATTTTTGTACTTTACAGTTGAGGATTCTGCCAGATTTCTCCTGTTCCGCTCCAGCCAGCTGACAATCATTTGGTTATACGAAAGTTTACATTTCATTGATGACCTCCTTTACAAATTCTTTTATTATCTTTTGCAGCCTACTTGCAAACAATCAAGTATTATAGTATAATTAGAAAATTCGTAGAAGTAGATAATCTGCGAAAAGTATGAATTTTCAGTTTTATTGCACTGTAAATTTCTCTTTCTCAAAAATGAATTGGGAGTTTTCCTATTAGAGGGTGTACTTCCGGGTGCACCGCGAAAAAAAGCCGCCTACTCTTAAAAGCAATAAGAATAAGCGGCTTTATAATTTGCCTTAAACATATTCAATTTTTATTTTCTTGGATTGACAAAAAGAAAACTGCCGCTTCACGATTTACCAATCGTTGAAGCGACAGCCTCTTTTTTACGATTCTAGTTTTCTGTTAAAGGTTTCCTAAATCAGCTTTTCTCCTGCTTTCCACCCTTGGAGTCTGTATAGCCTGTCCCGCTATTCTACCAGATATTCTGCTGCAATCCTTGCCGCATCTTCTACACAGCCATCGCAGGATCGAAGCACATTCCCTCCATTAACACCTTTCAATTCAGCGCAGATAACAGACTTATTCTTTTCTTTAAAAGCATTTGTCATCTGCTTCATCATTTTGTAACACTGCTTCTTACTAGACGGCTTATCCAGATTCCCGTCACTCAGTTTCATCCCTGTAAGTGCCGCTAATGCACTTACAGCGCCGCAGGTGCCCATAGTTCCCATACCAAAGCCAAAAGCTTCTGTCATTCGAAACGCTTCCTCTTCTTCGACTCCGAAAAGATCGCAGAATGCACAGGCTACAGCCTGTGCGCAATTATATCCGCTGTGATGGTTATCTACTGCTTTTTTTACTCTGTCTTCCATTTCAACCATTCCTCCTATCTCTAAGTACATTATCAGTCTATCATATTTCCGTCTGAAATCCTAGTCGGTTCCCTGCACTTTCTTCACTGGCCGCATACATGTGATACAGGTTGTAATACAGTCCCTTTTTCGCCATCAGCTCCCGATGGCTTCCCCGTTCCTGAATGCCGTCTTCTGTAAGGACCAGAATCGTGTCTGCATTTCGTATCGTTGTCAGGCGGTGTGCAATTGTCAGCGTCGTTCTCCCCTTCGCCAGTGTTTCCAGGGACCTTTGAATCAGCAGCTCACTCTCATTATCCAAAGCAGAGGTTGCTTCATCCAAAATCAGGATCGGTGGATTTTTCAAAAATACTCTGGCAATACTAATGCGCTGCTTCTGACCGCCGGAAAGCTTCACGCCCCGCTCCCCTACAAAGGTTTCATATCCTTGCGGCAACTGACTGATAAAGTCATGTGCGCCCGCCAGTTTCGCAGCTTCCACAATTTCTTCCTTCGATGCTCCCGGTTTTCCGTACTCAATATTATCACAGACACTTCCGGAAAACAGGTAGACATCCTGCTGAACCATGCCGATACATGCACGCAGCGAATGTGCCGTAACCTCCCGGATGTCCCTTCCATCAATCAGAATCCGCCCTTCCGTCACATCATAAAACCTGGGGATCAGGTTGCATAAAGTAGTTTTTCCGGCTCCTGACGGTCCGACAAGCGCTACATTTTCACCGGCGCGGATTCTCAGGTCAATTTCAGACAATACATTTTCATCACTGTCACTGTAATGAAATCCCGCTTTTTCAAAAATAATCTCGCCTTCAACCCTTTCTAGCACTTCTGCACAAGGGGCATCTTTGATCTCCACATCTTCATCCATTACTTCTATGAAGCGTTCGATTCCTGTCATCCCCCGCTGGAACTGTTCTGTGAACTCTACAATACGGCGTACAGAGGCAAGAAGCATTACAACATATAGCAGGTATGCCATCAGATCCGGCGGCGTAATGATTCCCCTCATCATAAAAAACGAGCCTGCAACCACAACGGCAATATACATGATACCGTCAAAGAACCTAGTGGTACTCTGAAATCCCGCCATATAGCGATACGCTTCCTTTTTTACACGAAGGAAGCCCTCGTTTCCCTGCTGAAATTTCTCTTCTTCGATTTCTTCATTGGCAAAAGATTTTACTACCCTTACCCCCAGAAGGCTGTCTTCCACCTGCGCATTAATCTCACCCAGCTGGTTTCTGGACTTTTTAAAGGCCGTGCGCATTTTATGATTAAAATGCATGGCGCAAAAGATCATCACCGGGATAATAGCAAAAATAATCAGCGTCAGCCACAGATTCACTGCGCTTAAGATGCAGAAAGACACCAGAATCTTTAGTGCTGCAATAAAGTATTCCTCCGGGCAGTGATGGGCGAATTCTGTTACATCAAACAGGTCACTTGTAATTCTGGCCATAAGTTGTCCTACTTTTGTATTACTGTAAAAAGAGTAGGACAGATCCTGCAAGTGGCTAAAAAGATCTCTTCGCATGTCTGTTTCAATGCGTGCGCCCATTACATGGCCGATATTTGCCATATAGTAGTTGGCCGCCAGGTCGATGAGGCGCAGGAGCAGATACAGCCCGCCTGCAGATAAAATCAGTCTGACTGTCATGGATTCCAAGTCGTTCATGCCGATATCCGTCAGATACCGCACAATGACAGGCAGAACCAGATCACAGACAGTTGTCAGCGCCGCACAGAAAAGATCCAGGGCAAGGATCCACTTATATGGTTTAAAATAAGGAAGAAACCTCTTAATGAGATAAGAGGTCTTCCTGGTATTAATCCTATTTTCTTTCATTATGCATCTTCCCTGTATCCGTACTTTTCAGCCAGAATCCGTCCTACATATACACCGCTTGCAGATGCCTGGGACAGAGAGTGGGTCACACCGGAGCCATCTCCCAGCGCATACATTCCCTTTACCTTTGTTTCTAAGTGCTCATCTACCTCTACCTTGGAATTGTAGAATTTCACTTCAACACCATACAGAAGTGTGTCCTCATTGGCCGTTCCCGGAGCAATCTTATCCAGGGCATAGATCATTTCAATGATATTGTCCAGCTGCCGCTTTGGAATTACCAGACTCAAGTCTCCTGCTGTAGCCTGCAGCGTCGGTCTTGTAAAGCATTTTTCCATTCTCCGTTCACTGCTTCGTCTGCCTTTTACCAGATCACCGAAACGCTGAAGCAGTACGCCGCCGCCCAACATGTTAGAGAGTCTGGCAATGGACTCTCCATATTCGTTACTGTCTTCAAACGGCTCCGTAAAGCGGTTTGAAACCAGCAGGGCGAAATTGGTATTTTCCGTCCGAAGGGCAGGATCTGCATAACTGTGGCCGTTTACTGTTACGATGCCATTCGTATTTTCCGCTACTACTTCTCCGTAAGGGTTCATACAGAAAGTCCGCACCTGATCATTGTATTTATCTGTCTTGTACACAATCTTGCTTTCATATACATCATCTGTAATATGCTTGAAAATTTCAGCCGGGAGTTCTACTCGCACACCGATATCTACACGGTTTTTCTTCTGCCCGATATCCATTTTATCACAGATACTGGAAATCCATTTGGAGCCGGAACGTCCTGTTGCCAGAACCAGGTCTTCACAGGTAAAGACATCTCCTTTATCTGTTTTTACCCGGAATCCGTCAGATTCCTTCTCAATATCGGTAATGGTTGTATAAAAAAGTGTCTCCACCTTACTGCTGCAGTAGTCAAATACTCGTCCCAGAATCTTCACGTTCCGGTCAGTTCCTAAGTGACGCACCTTTGCTTCCAGCAAATGCAGGTTGTTGCGCAGTGCGATAGTCTTCAGCTCTGAACTTGCAGTAGAGTACAATCTGGCATCTGCACCGCCCATGCTGCACAGCACCTGGTCTACATATTCCATCAGTTCCAGCGCCTCATCCGTCCCTACATAATTATGCAGATCTCCTCCGAACTGAGTTGTAATATTGTACTTTCCGTCAGAAAGAGTTCCTGCTCCTCCATAACCATTCATAATATGACACGGGCTGCACTTCACACAGTTTTTTGCCCCCTTCTTAATAGGACACTGCCTTTTTTCAAGCGGAGCGCCCTTATCAATCATCAGAACTTTTGCCCCGTTCGTCCGCTTCGTCAGCTCATAAGATAAAAATACACCGCTGGCACCTGCGCCAACAATAATAATATCATAGTGTTTCATATTTCCTCCTGTTAAAATACGCTCTGCGCTCTTCTTCCCTCTTTGCCGCAAAATGGGGCTGTCACAGCATCTTTCTGTGTCAGCCCCTTGTTTCCGATTTTTTTATTTTTTTCTAATGTTAGGATCTGTCGGATCGTAATTCTGTCCGGAACTTATTTTTTTCACTACCGGCTTATCAAAAGGACCAACTGAATCAGAATCATAAATCGTTACTTTTGTACTACGGTTTCTTGCAATGTCATAAATAATTTTGGCATTGGCCGTCTGCAGGCGAATGCAGCCATGAGAAGCTGCGCTTCCCAGATTATTATATGCAGAAGCCGTTAAAGTCCGGTTGTTTGGCCTTCTGAAGTTGACTGAGTGGAAAAGATAGCCGCCTGTAATTCTGGAGCAGTACTGCCCGTAGCAGTAGCCTCCCATTGTAGGACCGCCCAGCATGGCCCATCGGTATGTTCTGTCTTTTGACAGATAATATGTGCCTTTTACTGTAGGAGTTGCTGATTTTCCCACAGAGCAGGCCATGGCCTTCACCGGAATCCTGTACCCTTTGCTGCCGTCTTTTGCAAATAAGGTCACACAATTTTTCTTCCGGTTTACTTTGATGTGAATCTCTTTCTTCTTCCATTGATTTCTAAATTTTGCAATAAGATCCTGGCAGAGTTTTCCGTTTTTGTCAAAATAGTATTTATATTGACCTACGTATTTCCAGCCGGTAACTGCAGTTCCTTTTTTAAAATAATATCGTTTATTGTCGATGCGTTTCCAGCCTGTTCCCTGATAGACTTTGCGGTCTTTCTGGAAATAGTAAATTCTGCCGTTGTTCATTTTTCGCACAGCGTTGCGGTATTTTGTCTGTCTGACGCCATTTTTGTAATAATAGCGCTTGTAGACGCCGGAGTACAGCTTTCCTTTGCTGTAACGTCTGTTCTTATAAGTGCCTGTCAGCAGTTTTCCTCTGGAATACCTTTTGCTGTTGTGAAGTCCTGTAAAAGGTTTTCCGTTTTTGTAATATTTGTTTTTGTAGGTTCCTGTACAGAGGGCTCCGTTTTTATAAAGGCATCCTTTGTAGGTTCCTGTAAATAAGCTTCCACTGCGGTAGTATTTCTTGTTGTAAGTACCGGTATAGAGACAGCCTGTTCCATCTTCTCCGAATCGGTACAGTTTGCTGTTATATATGCCGTATACATTTACCTGCCTGATTCCTGTGATAGTATCAAAGCTGTACAGTTTGCCGTCGATTGAATGGATCCCCTTCAGAGGCGCACCGTCTTTATAATAGGTTCCATCTTCCTGCCATCCATCCTGCACGGCTTCTCCTTCTTCTGTCTGCACTTGACCGTCCTGAGAAAGTCCGTCTGTCTGCTGGGCGTAAACTCCCTGCCAGCCTGCCAGGCACAAGGCTGCCGCCAGAATCATGAGAAGGATCGCTGTGTTTCTGAGAGACTTGATTCTCTGCATGTTTTTTTCTCCTTTTGACATAAAAACGGGGACTGATGAAAACCGTCCCCCCTGAATCGTATCTTCTGCGTATATGTGTCTGTCTGCTATTCTTCCAGCATCAGCTCATCAAATACAGCTACTGCCTTTTCAAATTCGCTGTCATCTTCGATGTCGATCAGTTCAAACTCTTCCTCTCCGACTTCTTTATATCCGTAGATGTAAACATCGTCAGAACCGTCCTGTGGGAACAGTGCAATGTATTCCTTGCCTTCCGCATCAAAAACTCCGAGTATTTCACATTCCAGTTCTGTACCATCATCATATTCCAATGTGATGAAATCTGCATCTGCCATATTTGTTTCCTCCAAATTTCTCAAAAGTGTATTAACAACACTACTATACCATTCTGCCGCTGTTTTAGCAATGAAAATATTCTCTAATTTTTTCTGCCTGCTTCTCTGTAATCCCTTTTACAGCTGTAAGCTCTTCTTTCTCTGCCTTTTTAATCTTCTCCACACTGCCGAAATGATCCAGCAGCGCATTTCTCCTGGCAGGTCCGATTCCCGGTATCTCATCCAGAACAGAAGTAAGCATCTGTTTTCCCCGCAGACCTCTGTGATACTCAATGGCAAAACGATGAACTTCCTCCTGAACCGTTCCCATATATTGATACAGCAATGGCTTTTCCTTCAAAAAAAGTTCTTCTGTTTTTCCGTTTTTTTCAAATACCAGAGCACGCGTTCTGTGATGGTCATCTTTCGCAAGCCCTGCAACAGGCAGATCCAGTTCCAAATGACCAAGGACCTCCAGTGCCGTGTGCACATGACCTTTTCCGCCATCCATAATCAGCAGATCCGGCAGTACAGAAAATCCATCGTCTTCCAGAGCCCGTTTAAACCTCCTGATGAGAACTTCCCGCATGCTTCCATAATCATCCTGCCCCTCTATCGTTCTGATTCTGAATCTGCGGTATGATTTTTTATCCGGCTGAAGTCCCTCAAAGACAACCATAGCGCCAACTGTATCCACGCCGTTTGTGTTGGAAATATCATAGGCTTCCACCCGATACTCTCTTCCATCATATGCGCCTTCTTCATATCCCATCTGCTGCAAAACATCATAAATTGCCTTCCCAAGCATCTGCTGCCTTTCCTTTTTTGCCTGAACACGCTGATCAATGGTCTTTACCATTTCCACCACATCTTTTTTGGCTAGATCCAAAACAGCCTTTTTCTCCCCTTTTTTGGGGGCAGTCAAGTGCAGACGATGCCCTGCCAGATCAGAAAGATACTCTTCAATCAGTTCTTTTTCCTCCGGCAGCTGTTCCAGTATGATTTCTCTTGGAAAGCGCAGACTTGTGCTGTAATGCTGCTTGATAAAAGCTGTGAGAATTTCCTCGGATGCGTCCTCTTCCATAGACTGCAGATCATAAGTTTCTCTGCCGCTCAGCTTTCCCTCCCTCACAAAAAACAGAACCACATACCGCTTCTTCTCCCCTCTGGCCACCAGAATCATGTCTACATCCTTCTGATCCTGCAGCACGACCCTCTGTTTTTCTGACAATGCTTTTGCAGCCATAATATAATCTCTGTATTCAGCTGCTTTTTCAAACTCCAAAGCTTCTGAAGCTTTTTCCATCTCCTCTTCCAGATGCCGAAGGAGCCCCTTTGTCTTTCCCCGAAGAAAGTCTGTCGCCTGTTCTATCTTTTCGCTGTATTCCTTTGGCGATACATCACCCTGACAGATTCCGTCGCACTGTCTGATATGATAATTGAGACACGGCCGAAAATCCTTAGGGAAAGACCGGGCTGAACATTTTTTCAAGGCATATATGCGGTTGAGCAGATCTACGATCTGATTGACTGCTCCCGCATCACTATAAGGTCCGAAATATCTGCCTCCGTCTTTTTCGGCTCTGCGCGTCTTGATCAGGCGAGGATAGACTTCGTCTGTGATTTTAATATAAGGATAGGTTTTGTCATCCCGAAGGAGCACATTGTATTTTGGCATATATTTTTTAATGAGGTTGCACTCCAGAATCAGCGCTTCCATTTCACTGCCCGTAGTGATATACTCAAATTCTTCAATTTGGGAAACCATCGCCCGCACCTTGGGATCCATATTTCTGGAAGACTGAAAATACTGCCGCACCCGGTTTTTCAGAGAAACTGCTTTTCCCACGTAAATAACCTGTCCCAGCTTATCCTTATGAAGATAAACTCCCGGGCTGTCCGGGAGTTTTTTTAAATTTTCCTGAATATCAAACATTGTTCCTCTTGTCTTTACTTCTGCTGTTTGCGCCGGCGGCGCTGCCGTTGTGCAGCTCTATGCCTTCTGTGCCTTGCACTTCCTGCTCCGTTTTTCAAAATACGGATAATCGCAAGAATCAGGATAAGAAGTCCGACTGCAATGTACAGCATGATCGCCATCCAGTCCGGTATCCCAAAATAGGACAGAGGTCCTCCTTCTTGCACAGTCTCGGCTGCCAGAACTTTCGTCTTGCTGATCAGTTTTCCGTCTGCATAAACCTTGGCCGTTCCGATGACCTGTCCTTTTACTACCGGAGCCTGAAGTTCCTTTTTTTCCAGTTTAATC
>CAUWJW010000043.1:0-14638 GCA_963558985.1 uncultured Clostridia bacterium
GTATGCTTCGTACTCTCTTGCTCCTACCTCCTGTGAAAGATTTCCCTCCGTTACGACTTTGCTACTTTCTTTCTCGTCAGATATGAATACTTACTTTCCCAAGTCGATTCGACCTTGAATTGTTCTGCCCTTCGCTCCACCTTCATTACAAAGGCTTCCTCACTACTATGGCTTCTGCTGACTTCTCACAGTTCGTTATTACTACAGCAAATGAAACCGCCTGTGAGACCTCACGGGATAAGCTCGTCAGTCTTTCCTCGTCTACCTGCCTAATCTACTTGCATGAGTTACGGTTGCCTTTTGGACTTCGTGACTTGTTGCCCACTTATCCGTCATACAAGCCTTAGTATTAGGTTTCTGTTCGTCAGGCTACGATTTCGCTATCCCTTCTTCTCGCCTATACCTCACGATACAAACCTTGGGAGTCGCTCTTGGGTTCGTCGCAAGCTACGCCCCTTGTGGACTTTCACCACAGACTGACGGCTTGCCCGTCATACAACAAAAAAGATACTGCACTCTGCAGTATCTTCGTTGGTACACCATCGGGGGTTCGAACCCCGGACACCCTGATTAAGAGTCAGGTGCTCTGCCAGCTGAGCTAATGGTGCATATTCTTTTTTGTCTTTGTCGTGCTGACTTGTCTAGTTTATAATAAAGCGTCTCCATTGTCAACCCTATTTTTTATTATTTTAATTTTCTTTTAATTTTTCCATCGTTGCAACTCTTCCGAACACAAAAAACGAGATAATACCGACTGTTTTTTGTTTAAGCCTTTTTTCTTCCCTAAAGCTTCCATCTTTACACCTCTATACTTTAGAACCCCATTCGCTTTTCTCAGCTTTCTTCATCATTTTTCGTTCTACTGATTTCAGTTCCTAAAGTTTCCGCTTTATCTATTTTCCTCCGGATACCTTTGACCTTTGCGGCTTATATCCTTTGGCGCTTTTACTTTACAGTCGGTATTATCTTTTTGTCTGTTCTGTTTGCACTTCTGGCGGACTCACCTCTTTCTCTGTTGACTGCCTTTGACAACTTCCTAAGTTTTAACCTCCTATCTTAAAAAGTGTTGAGAGATTGTATCTCTCTCTTTTCTTTTCTTGATTTTATTATAGCACGAATTTTAATAATTGCAAGAGTTTTCTGAAATTATTTTTATTTTTTTCATTCCCGCTTTTATGACCTGCGGCAAATCCTTAAAAGTTTATTAAATGACTGCGAAAACAAATACAAATATGGTATAATGTTTTCGATTTTCTGTACGTTCCCGGTGTCTTTTCACCGGATTCAGATACAAAACGCAAAAGGGAGGAAACTCTATGGACACATTCCAAAGTACATTGACTGCCATTGGACCCTATTATACAGCCGTTGTCCGGTGGATCTTTGTTCTTCTTGCTATTTTTATCTTGCTCCGTTCGATTCGTTCTCTGCTCCAGGTAAAGAACCCTTCAGAAATCTGGGCTTATATCGGCGGTCCCGACGGCTCTTCTACACCTTTGAAGCACTGGGAAAATGTTATCGGACGTGCTGCAAGCGCTGATATCGTTGTAAACCTCAACAGCGTTTCCCGCAACCACGGAACACTGGTCAGAGATGCAAAGGGAAACTGGAAGTACAGCGATCTTCATTCCAAAAACGGCTCCTACATCAACGGAGTCCGGGTCAAGAAGCCGACTCTGCTCCTCCCCGGTGATGTCCTTACTCTGGGTGGCGCCAACTTTACATTGATCCCTGTCAGTCTTGAAGAGAAGGAAGAAAACATGGAAAAAAGAAGGCGCAAAAGCCGCCCGGTCTCTCCATGGACATCTCTGATCGCGCTGACACTGTTTCAGATTCTCACAATCCTGCAGTTTAAGGTGGCTTACGGGGAAGAATGTTCCACTGCAATTCCCACAGCAATACTGGGATTATGCGCAGTGATGTGGATCTATTTCATCCTGCTAAGATCTTTTCGGCGGGTGGCCTTTGAGATGGAAACCATTGCCTTTTTCCTGTCCACACTGAGCCTTGCTATCACGGCCACAGGTAATGACGAAACGGTAGGCAGCCAGGTAATGAAGCAGCTGATCTGTATTATTATGGGCATTGTACTGTTTTTCCTGCTCTGCTGGTTTCTGCGGGATTTAAACCGTTCCAAAGAGGTGCGTATGCTCATTCTCGGGTTTGCAGTGGCACTGCTTCTTGCCAATCTGCTTTTCGGTTCCACCAGCCACGGCGCTTCCAACTGGATCCGCCTGGGCGGTATGTCAATCCAGCCGTCTGAACTTGTAAAAATCGCCTTTATCATTGCAGGCGCTGCAACTCTGGATGAATTGTATGAAAAAGGAAATCTGACCATATTCATGATTTTCTCGGCTTTCTGCATGGGCTGCCTTGCCATTATGAGTGACTTCGGTTCTGCTGCCATTTTCTTTGTAACATTCCTGGTCATCGCCTTCTTGCGAAGCGGTGATTTTTCCAAGCTCATTCTCATTGTGGGAGGCGTGGTTCTGGCAGGTCTTCTGGTACTTTCACTCAAGCCCCATGTCAGAGCCCGGTTTGCTTCCTGGGGACATGTATGGGATGATCCGTCAGGCGGCGGATTTCAGCAGGCTCGCACAATGACCGCAATTTCAAGCGGCGGTCTTCCGGGTGTAGGCGCCGGAGAGGG
The DNA here is from genome assembly GCA_963558985.1 of uncultured Clostridia bacterium. Lineage (GTDB taxonomy): Bacteria > Bacillota > Clostridia > Peptostreptococcales > Anaerovoracaceae > Hominibacterium. Next base: position 2,651 of record CAUWJW010000043.1, read on the forward strand.
CTGGTTCCACCGCACCTTTGCTGCAGACAACGACCTGGTATTCGGCCTTCTTTCAGAGGAATGGGGGCTTATTATTGCCATTCTGGCAGTGGCATGCATTGTAACTCTGGGCATATTTGCTGTACGCTCCATTATAGCCGGTCGTTCTGCTTATTACAGCATCGCTGCCTGTGCTGCAACATCCCTTTTCATCTTTCAGACTGCCCTGAATGTTCTGGGCTCTGTAGATCTGCTTCCTCTGACCGGTGTAACCTTCCCGTTCATCTCCAAAGGCGGTACCAGCATGATTGTTTCATGGGGACTTCTGGCCTTTTTAAAAGCCGCAGATACCCGTCAGAACGCCAGCTTTGCGGTACGGATTCACGATAACGAGGAAGGAGGTCTTGCTTCATGAAAAAAATAGAAAGACGTGCAATCATGTGTCTCCTTCTTGCAGGGGTACTGGTCATAGGGCTTGGAGTCTTCTGTTATCGCTACATCACAGATGGCGGAGACTGGGCTATATATACTGCCAACAAACAGATTTATAACGACAAAGGGCGCCTTTCCAAAGGCACCATCAATGACCGCAACGGAAATATGCTTATGAGCAACAACAGCGGAAAGATGAAATTCAGTGATGATTATAATGTACGAAAAGCCACAGTCCACCTTACCGGCGACCGGAGCGGGAATATTGCCACCGGAGCCAATAAGGTTTTTGGAAAAAAAATGGTCGGCTACAATCTTCTCACAGGTACTTATTCCATCAGTGGAAAAGGGCGAAACGTAAACCTTACCATTGACGAAGACCTCTGTGTTAAGGCCAATGAGGCGATGGACGGAAGAAGCGGCACTGTAGGCGTGTATAATTATAAAACCGGAGAAATCATCTGTCTGGTAAGTTCCCCTAATTATGACCCTCTGGATCCGCCCGATATTGATGACAGCCCCGCCGGACTTTACATAAACCGTTTTTTTTCATCCAGGTTTACACCCGGCTCTATTTTTAAGCTGGTTACAGCGGCGGCGGCGATTGAAACAAAGTCCAATTATGCGGAGTGGGAATATACTTGCACCGGTGAGCAGGCATACGGTGAAAAAGACAGAGTTACCTGCCAGGATGCGCATGGAACAGTTAATTTGGAACAGGCACTGGCTGATTCCTGCAACTGTTATTTTGGCCGGCTGACAGAGGATCTTGGAGCCAAGACCATGAAAGAGTATGTAGAAAAAACCGGGCTGACTGTAAGCAGGGACATTAACGGCATTTCCACTGCAAAGGGCACCTTCCGTTTTCCTGAAAGCGGAATTAATCTTGCCTGGGCGGGAATCGGTCAGCATAATGATCTGGTAAACCCATGCACAATGATGACTTATATGGGAGCCATTGCAAATGAAGGGCGGGCCGTACAGCCAAAAATCCTTCGCAATGTTTTCCTCAGCAACGGCTTTCCTGCCAGCATTCCCTGGCGCTGGTGGACGAAACGCATGATTGAAGAAGAAACTGCATCTGTACTAAAAAATCTCATGCACAATAATGTAAAAGAAAATTACGGAGAGTCTAATTTCCCGGGTCTTTCCATCTGTGCCAAGTCGGGGACAGCCGAGGTGCAAAAAGACGAGCGGCCCAATGCCTGGTTTGCAGGTTTTCTTGATGATCCTGCTCATCCGTATGCATTCATCGTTTTGATCGAGCAGGGCGGATTTGGCAGTCAGACTGCCGGAAGAGTTGCGAATGAAGTGCTGCAGGAAGTAGTAGAGAAATATTAAATAGAGTTCCAAGAGAAAACAAAAGCACCATTAGAAGGTGCTCTCGCCGAGCGCACTTTTAAAAAAAGGGAGCGTATCACCTGTGTGACAAGCTCCCTTTTTTTATTTAGAAGTTTTCCCTGGCATTACATCTTAAAACCGCAGTTCTGTTCTCTGAATCAGGTCATTTTGCAGCGCTTCTCCCAATTCTACAAAATATGCGCTGTAGCCTGCAACTCTTACTAGCATATCCTTATAGCTCTGCGGCTCTTTCTGCGCTGCCCGCATTTTGTCCGAGCTCATAATATTGAACTGAATGTGCATCGGGTCATTACTCAAGTACGCATCGATATAACTGATCAGGTTGTCCCGTCCCGCTTCTCCTATCACTGCATGTTCAGGAAATTTGACATTAAGCAGTGTTCCATTTGCCGCCATACTGTGATCCACCTTGCCCACAGAGTTTGCAAGTGCCGTAGGTCCATTGATATCATGGGAACCGGCGCTTGTATGTACAGGTCCCATATTGTCCGAAATGGCCTCTCCCTTCTTTCTTCCATCCAGGGAAGCATTGGTATTCAGTCCCATTGCCACATTGCCGCTTACAGAATAAACGCCCGGATTAAATCTGCCGCCCCGGATCGTTGGCCGTCCGCTCAACGTGCTGCAGTAACATTCAAAAATAAACTTGAACATTTCATCCGCATAATCATCGTCGTTTCCAAAGTGATGAACCTTAGGACCATTGATAAGATGGTACAGCACATCATGCCCTTCCCAGTTATCTGTAAGTGCCTGAAGCAGTTCTTCTCCTGTAAAACGCTTTTCATCAAAGACAAGCTGTTTAATGGTAACCAGAGAGTCGGAACAGGTTGCTACCCCCAGCGCCTGCGGACCAATACCATTGTATTTCGCACCGCCTGCACTGAGATCCACACCTTTTTCCAGGCAGTCCTCAAAAAAGGCTGACACATACGGCAGCGGTTTTCGTTCTCTGTGTGCTCTGTCAATGACATTAAGACATGCACACATCTGATCCAGCCAGTATTTAAACTGTTTTCTGACACTGTCCAGAAGTTCCTCCATATTCTTATACGTCTTCAGACTCCCCGTATCCGGTCCCAGATGTTTGCCCAGCGCCCCGCACGTTTCCCATCTCGGGCAGTGACCGCCGCAGTCCAGGCATCGTCCGCCGTTTAACACCATCTCCATAAACTTTGCTGTATTGATATAGGCCGCATCATGCCAGCCGTACTCCCTGCCGGGAAGGGAAGGCTCCACACAGCCGACAACGGCATAATCTGCAGCTTCTTCTGCGGTCATACCCTTCCTCTGCATGGCCCTGATGGCAGGCGCGTCATTAAAAATCTTCGGGTGCCCGTATCCTGCACGAATGCATTCTGCGGTTTTGACCTTTAATTCATATGGCGTTCCCGCATGCATTCGCACCAGAAGCCATGGACACATCATCCTTGTGTGAACAGAAGCATCTAACATCATCATCGTCAGATCATTGGTCAGATCCTTTCCATCTTTATCACACCCGCCAATGGTCAGGCATTCACCGCCGAAGCCTCTTCCCTGTCTGACTCTGGCTGTCCCGCCGTCCCTTACCTTGGTCGGATTGTTCATTTTAATAAAAGTCACCTCAAGGAGCTCCTGCGCAAACTCTCTGGTGATTCTTTTTTCTTTGATATCTTTTGCATAGTACGGGTACAGCCACTGGTCCATTCTTCCGTAGGAAATAGAGTGTCCGTTTCCTTCAATCTGTGTCATAGTCGTTGCAAAATTAAACAGCTGCAGCGCCTGCCAGAAGGTTTTTGCAGGCCCTCCGGCAATCTGACGGCAGTTTTCCGCCATTTCCGTAAGTTCTGCCTTCCGTTTTGGTTCCTGTTCCTCTTGCGCTTTTTCCCGAGCCAGGTCTTCATACCGCCTGATATATCGGATGGCCGCGCTGTGACATAGGATAACGGCCTCATAAAACTCTCTTTTGACTGCATACTCCGGATCTTCCCTGTTCAGCTTTTTCATGCCCGTCTCAGCGCGCTTTATCATTCCGTCAAACCCTTCTTCAAGCAACCGCTTATAATCCATTACCAGATGGCCTACGCCGCCGTAATGATACAGGTTGGTCTGAAAAATTTTCTTCCCTACTTCCGAGCCTTTGATCATTTCTTCATCAAAATAGGCATTTGCCAGATCTTCTACTGTTTTTCCTTTCCAGTAATGGCACAGTTCTATAAATTCCTGTCTGTCCTCTTCACAGGCAAAATAATGCTGGTCATGGGCTCGTTCTTCAAAAGGCTCATAAAGAGCCTCCTGCAGCATCCAGTCTATGGAAAACTCCGGATACTGAGGGGATGCTTTTGCAGGAGCGCAAATTTCCCCAAGGATGAGTTCTTCATCATAAATCCTGAGCGTTGACTTCATCAGGATCTGTTCAAAGGCATGTGCGCACTTAAGCTTCACAGGCATAGTTTCATTTTTGCAGTAGGCCTCCGTTACGATGCGAAAGCGCTCTACATCTATCATATATTCCCTATCCAGAAATGCCTGCCTTAAGCGGTTTACACGCCCGTAAGGCGACCAGTCCCCATGGCCCACCTCATAGCCCACGCTGTAGGTCCGGTCATAAGGCTCCAGGCCGCATGCACTGCAGTGCGTTTCTTTAAAAACTGTCATTTTATAACCACCTTTCTCATTTTCCTGTATGATAAAAGGATTCCAATTCCTCTTCATGTTCTTTAAAAAAAGCATAATATTCCTGCACATTTTCCAAACTGCGCCAGTCCGCCTGCCGCACAGGGCTTCGGTCTAAATCATAAATCAAAGCATCTTTCATTGCAAGAACAAAGGGCGAGTGTGTAGCGATGATAAATTGACACTTAAAAAAGCGGGTGGATTCTTCAATAAACTGCACAAGCTCTTTCTGCCTCCCGGGAGGCAGAAAGAGCTTGTGCAGTTTATTGAAGAATCCACCCGCTTTTTTAAGTGTCAATTTATCATCGCTACACACTCGCCCTTTGTTCTTGCAATGAAAGATGCTTTGATTTATGATTTAGACCGAAGCCCTGTGCGGCAGGCGGACTGGCGCAGTTTGGAAAATGTGCAGGAATATTATGCTTTTTTTAAAGAACATGAAGAGGAATTGGAATCCTTTTATCATACAGGAAAATGAGAAAGGTGGTTATAAAATGACAGTTTTTAAAGAAACGCACTGCAGTGCATGCGGCCTGGAGCCTTATGACCGGACCTACAGCGTGGGCTATGAGGTGGGCCATGGGGACTGGTCGCCTTACGGGCGTGTAAACCGCTTAAGGCAGGCATTTCTGGATAGGGAATATATGATAGATGTAGAGCGCTTTCGCATCGTAACGGAGGCCTACTGCAAAAATGAAACTATGCCTGTGAAGCTTAAGTGCGCACATGCCTTTGAACAGATCCTGATGAAGTCAACGCTCAGGATTTATGATGAAGAACTCATCCTTGGGGAAATTTGCGCTCCTGCAAAAGCATCCCCTCAGTATCCGGAGTTTTCCATAGACTGGATGCTGCAGGAGGCTCTTTATGAGCCTTTTGAAGAACGAGCCCATGACCAGCATTATTTTGCCTGTGAAGAGGACAGACAGGAATTTATAGAACTGTGCCATTACTGGAAAGGAAAAACAGTAGAAGATCTGGCAAATGCCTATTTTGATGAAGAAATGATCAAAGGCTCGGAAGTAGGGAAGAAAATTTTTCAGACCAACCTGTATCATTACGGCGGCGTAGGCCATCTGGTAATGGATTATAAGCGGTTGCTTGAAGAAGGGTTTGACGGAATGATAAAGCGCGCTGAGACGGGCATGAAAAAGCTGAACAGGGAAGATCCGGAGTATGCAGTCAAAAGAGAGTTTTATGAGGCCGTTATCCTATGTCACAGCGCGGCCATCCGATATATCAGGCGGTATGAAGACCTGGCTCGGGAAAAAGCGCAAGAGGAACAGGAACCAAAACGGAAGGCAGAACTTACGGAAATGGCGGAAAACTGCCGTCAGATTGCCGGAGGGCCTGCAAAAACCTTCTGGCAGGCGCTGCAGCTGTTTAATTTTGCAACGACTATGACACAGATTGAAGGAAACGGACACTCTATTTCCTACGGAAGAATGGACCAGTGGCTGTACCCGTACTATGCAAAAGATATCAAAGAAAAAAGAATCACCAGAGAGTTTGCGCAGGAGCTCCTTGAGGTGACTTTTATTAAAATGAACAATCCGACCAAGGTAAGGGACGGCGGGACAGCCAGAGTCAGACAGGGAAGAGGCTTCGGCGGTGAATGCCTGACCATTGGCGGGTGTGATAAAGATGGAAAGGATCTGACCAATGATCTGACGATGATGATGTTAGATGCTTCTGTTCACACAAGGATGATGTGTCCATGGCTTCTGGTGCGAATGCATGCGGGAACGCCATATGAATTAAAGGTCAAAACCGCAGAATGCATTCGTGCAGGATACGGGCACCCGAAGATTTTTAATGACGCGCCTGCCATCAGGGCCATGCAGAGGAAGGGTATGACCGCAGAAGAAGCTGCAGATTATGCCGTTGTCGGCTGTGTGGAGCCTTCCCTTCCCGGCAGGGAGTACGGCTGGCATGATGCGGCCTATATCAATACAGCAAAGTTTATGGAGATGGTGTTAAACGGCGGACGATGCCTGGACTGCGGCGGTCACTGCCCGAGATGGGAAACGTGCGGGGCGCTGGGCAAACATCTGGGACCGGATACGGGGAGTCTGAAGACGTATAAGAATATGGAGGAACTTCTGGACAGTGTCAGAAAACAGTTTAAATACTGGCTGGATCAGATGTGTGCATGTCTTAATGTCATTGACAGAGCACACAGAGAACGAAAACCGCTGCCGTATGTGTCAGCCTTTTTTGAGGACTGCCTGGAAAAAGGTGTGGATCTCAGTGCAGGCGGTGCGAAATACAATGGTATTGGTCCGCAGGCGCTGGGGGTAGCAACCTGTTCCGACTCTCTGGTTACCATTAAACAGCTTGTCTTTGATGAAAAGCGTTTTACAGGAGAAGAACTGCTTCAGGCACTTACAGATAACTGGGAAGGGCATGATGTGCTGTACCATCTTATCAATGGTCCTAAGGTTCATCACTTTGGAAACGACGATGATTATGCGGATGAAATGTTCAAGTTTATTTTTGAATGTTACTGCAGCACGTTGAGCGGACGGCCAACGATCCGGGGCGGCAGATTTAATCCGGGCGTTTATTCTGTAAGCGGCAATGTGGCAATGGGACTGAATACCAATGCTTCCCTGGATGGAAGAAAGAAGGGAGAGGCCATTTCGGACAATATGGGACCTGTACATACAAGCGCCGGTTCCCATGATATCAATGGACCTACGGCACTTGCAAACTCTGTGGGCAAGGTGGATCACAGTATGGCGGCAAATGGAACACTGCTTAATGTCAAATTTCCTGAACATGCAGTGATAGGAGAAGCGGGACGGGACAACCTGATCAGTTATATCGATGCGTACTTGAGTAATGACCCGATGCACATTCAGTTCAATATTATGAGCTCGGACAAAATGCGGGCAGCGCAGAAAGAGCCGCAGAGCTATAAGGATATGCTAGTAAGAGTTGCAGGCTACAGCGCATATTTTGTAGAATTGGGAGAAGCGCTGCAAAATGACCTGATTCAGAGAACAGAACTGCGGTTTTAAGATGTAATGCCAGGGAAAACTTCTAAATAAAAAAAGGGAGCTTGTCACACAGGTGATACGCTCCCTTTTTTTAAAAGTGCGCTCGGCGAGAGCACCTTCTAATGGTGCTTTTGTTTTCTCTTGGAACTCTATTTAATATTTCTCTACTACTTCCTGCAGCACTTCATTCGCAACTCTTCCGGCAGTCTGACTGCCAAATCCGCCCTGCTCGATCAAAACGATGAATGCATACGGATGAGCAGGATCATCAAGAAAACCTGCAAACCAGGCATTGGGCCGCTCGTCTTTTTGCACCTCGGCTGTCCCCGACTTGGCACAGATGGAAAGACCCGGGAAATTAGACTCTCCGTAATTTTCTTTTACATTATTGTGCATGAGATTTTTTAGTACAGATGCAGTTTCTTCTTCAATCATGCGTTTCGTCCACCAGCGCCAGGGAATGCTGGCAGGAAAGCCGTTGCTGAGGAAAACATTGCGAAGGATTTTTGGCTGTACGGCCCGCCCTTCATTTGCAATGGCTCCCATATAAGTCATCATTGTGCATGGGTTTACCAGATCATTATGCTGACCGATTCCCGCCCAGGCAAGATTAATTCCGCTTTCAGGAAAACGGAAGGTGCCCTTTGCAGTGGAAATGCCGTTAATGTCCCTGCTTACAGTCAGCCCGGTTTTTTCTACATACTCTTTCATGGTCTTGGCTCCAAGATCCTCTGTCAGCCGGCCAAAATAACAGTTGCAGGAATCAGCCAGTGCCTGTTCCAAATTAACTGTTCCATGCGCATCCTGGCAGGTAACTCTGTCTTTTTCACCGTATGCCTGCTCACCGGTGCAAGTATATTCCCACTCCGCATAATTGGACTTTGTTTCAATCGCCGCCGCCGCTGTAACCAGCTTAAAAATAGAGCCGGGTGTAAACCTGGATGAAAAAAAACGGTTTATGTAAAGTCCGGCGGGGCTGTCATCAATATCGGGCGGATCCAGAGGGTCATAATTAGGGGAACTTACCAGACAGATGATTTCTCCGGTTTTATAATTATACACGCCTACAGTGCCGCTTCTTCCGTCCATCGCCTCATTGGCCTTAACACAGAGGTCTTCGTCAATGGTAAGGTTTACGTTTCGCCCTTTTCCACTGATGGAATAAGTACCTGTGAGAAGATTGTAGCCGACCATTTTTTTTCCAAAAACCTTATTGGCTCCGGTGGCAATATTCCCGCTCCGGTCGCCGGTAAGGTGGACTGTGGCTTTTCGTACATTATAATCATCACTGAATTTCATCTTTCCGCTGTTGTTGCTCATAAGCATATTTCCGTTGCGGTCATTGATGGTGCCTTTGGAAAGGCGCCCTTTGTCGTTATAAATCTGTTTGTTGGCAGTATATATAGCCCAGTCTCCGCCATCTGTGATGTAGCGATAACAGAAGACTCCAAGCCCTATGACCAGTACCCCTGCAAGAAGGAGACACATGATTGCACGTCTTTCTATTTTTTTCATGAAGCAAGACCTCCTTCCTCGTTATCGTGAATCCGTACCGCAAAGCTGGCGTTCTGACGGGTATCTGCGGCTTTTAAAAAGGCCAGAAGTCCCCATGAAACAATCATGCTGGTACCGCCTTTGGAGATGAACGGGAAGGTTACACCGGTCAGAGGAAGCAGATCTACAGAGCCCAGAACATTCAGGGCAGTCTGAAAGATGAAAAGGGATGTTGCAGCACAGGCAGCGATGCTGTAATAAGCAGAACGACCGGCTATAATGGAGCGTACAGCAAATATGCCCAGAGTTACAATGCATGCCACTGCCAGAATGGCAATAATAAGCCCCCATTCCTCTGAAAGAAGGCCGAATACCAGGTCGTTGTCTGCAGCAAAGGTGCGGTGGAACCAGCCCTCTCCGGCGCCTACACCCGGAAGACCGCCGCTTGAAATTGCGGTCATTGTGCGAGCCTGCTGAAATCCGCCGCCTGACGGATCATCCCATACATGTCCCCAGGAAGCAAACCGGGCTCTGACATGGGGCTTGAGTGAAAGTACCAGAAGACCTGCCAGAACCACGCCTCCCACAATGAGAATGAGCTTGGAAAAATCACCGCTTCGCAAGAAGGCGATGACCAGGAATGTTACAAAGAAAATGGCAGCAGAACCGAAGTCACTCATAATGGCAAGGCAGCCCATGCAGAAAGCCGAGAAAATCATGAATATGGTCAGATTTCCTTTTTCATACAATTCATCCAGAGTTGCAGCGCCTGCAATGATAAAGGCGATTTTTACAAGTTCAGACGGCTGGATTGACATACCGCCCAGGCGGATCCAGTTGGAAGCGCCGTGGCTGGTGGAACCGAAAAGCAGATTGGCAAGAAGCAGTGCCACTGCAAACCCGAGAATGAGCATACGCACCTCTTTGGAACGGTTTAAATCCCGCAGAAACCAGCAGAGCAGGAAAAACAGTACAATGCCCATAATAATACAGATCAGCTGCTTCATTACCTGGCTGCCTACCGTTTCGTCATTACCTGTGGCCGTGATAGCAAGGCTCAGTGTGGACAGGAAAAAGGCAATGGTTTCCATCTCAAAGGCCACCCGCCGAAAAGATCTTAGCAGGATGAAATAGATCCACATCACTGCGCATAATCCCAGTATTGCTGTGGGAATTGCAGTGGAACATTCTTCCCCGTAAGCCACCTTAAACTGCAGGATTGTGAGAATCTGAAACAGTGTCAGCGCGATCAGAGATGTCCATGGAGAGACCGGGCGGCTTTTGCGCCTTCTTTTTTCCATGTTTTCTTCCTTCTCTTCAAGACTGACAGGGATCAATGTAAAGTTGGCGCCACCCAGAGTAAGGACATCACCGGGGAGGAGCAGAGTCGGCTTCTTGACCCGGACTCCGTTGATGTAGGAGCCGTTTTTGGAATGAAGATCGCTGTACTTCCAGTTTCCCTTTGCATCTCTGACCAGTGTTCCGTGGTTGCGGGAAACGCTGTTGAGGTTTACAACGATATCAGCGCTTGCAGCACGTCCGATAACATTTTCCCAGTGCTTCAAAGGTGTAGAAGAGCCGTCGGGACCGCCGATATAAGCCCAGATTTCTGAAGGGTTCTTTACCTGGAGCAGAGAACGAATCGAACGGAGCAAGATAAAAATAGCAAGAAGAACAAAGATCCACCGGACAACGGCTGTATAATAGGGTCCAATGGCAGTCAATGTACTTTGGAATGTGTCCATAGAGTTTCCTCCCTTTTGCGTTTTGTATCTGAATCCGGTGAAAAGACACCGGGAACGTACAGAAAATCGAAAACATTATACCATATTTGTATTTGTTTTCGCAGTCATTTAATAAACTTTTAAGGATTTGCCGCAGGTCATAAAAGCGGGAATGAAAAAAATAAAAATAATTTCAGAAAACTCTTGCAATTATTAAAATTCGTGCTATAATAAAATCAAGAAAAGAAAAGAGAGAGATACAATCTCTCAACACTTTTTAAGATAGGAGGTTAAAACTTAGGAAGTTGTCAAAGGCAGTCAACAGAGAAAGAGGTGAGTCCGCCAGAAGTGCAAACAGAACAGACAAAAAGATAATACCGACTGTAAAGTAAAAGCGCCAAAGGATATAAGCCGCAAAGGTCAAAGGTATCCGGAGGAAAATAGATAAAGCGGAAACTTTAGGAACTGAAATCAGTAGAACGAAAAATGATGAAGAAAGCTGAGAAAAGCGAATGGGGTTCTAAAGTATAGAGGTGTAAAGATGGAAGCTTTAGGGAAGAAAAAAGGCTTAAACAAAAAACAGTCGGTATTATCTCGTTTTTTGTGTTCGGAAGAGTTGCAACGATGGAAAAATTAAAAGAAAATTAAAATAATAAAAAATAGGGTTGACAATGGAGACGCTTTATTATAAACTAGACAAGTCAGCACGACAAAGACAAAAAAGAATATGCACCATTAGCTCAGCTGGCAGAGCACCTGACTCTTAATCAGGGTGTCCGGGGTTCGAACCCCCGATGGTGTACCAACGAAGATACTGCAGAGTGCAGTATCTTTTTTGTTGTATGACGGGCAAGCCGTCAGTCTGTGGTGAAAGTCCACAAGGGGCGTAGCTTGCGACGAACCCAAGAGCGACTCCCAAGGTTTGTATCGTGAGGTATAGGCGAGAAGAAGGGATAGCGAAATCGTAGCCTGACGAACAGAAACCTAATACTAAGGCTTGTATGACGGATAAGTGGGCAACAAGTCACGAAGTCCAAAAGGCAACCGTAACTCATGCAAGTAGATTAGGCAGGTAGACGAGGAAAGACTGACGAGCTTATCCCGTGAGGTCTCACAGGCGGTTTCATTTGCTGTAGTAATAACGAACTGTGAGAAGTCAGCAGAAGCCATAGTAGTGAGGAAGCCTTTGTAATGAAGGTGGAGCGAAGGGCAGAACAATTCAAGGTCGAATCGACTTGGGAAAGTAAGTATTCATATCTGACGAGAAAGAAAGTAGCAAAGTCGTAACGGAGGGAAATCTTTCACAGGAGGTAGGAGCAAGAGAGTACGAAGCATAC
>CAUWJW010000044.1:0-14540 GCA_963558985.1 uncultured Clostridia bacterium
AGTTTCATGACTCCACCACATATCCGATGCCTTTCTTTGTTTTAATGTAATCCTTCAATCCCGCCTCCTCCAGTTTTTTACGAAGTCTGGTAATATTTACTGTAAGTGTATTGTCATCCACAAAGCTGTCATCTTCCCACAATTCTCTCATTATCTCATCTCTTGAAACAATTTCTCCTGCCCTTGACATAAGCGTGTGCAGAATGCGATATTCATTTTTGGTCAGCTCCACTTTGCAATCTTTATAATGCAGCGTAGCATCATTAAGATTTAAGACTGCTCCCTTATGTTCCACCAGATTGGTCTGCTCCTTAAAGGAGTACGCCCTTCTCAAAAGCGCCTGCACTTTTGCTGTAACAACATTAAGATCAAAAGGCTTTGCAATAAAATCATCCCCGCCCATATTAAGCGCCATAACGATATTCATATTATCATCAGCAGACGATATAAAAATAATCGGCACCTTTGACACACTTCGGATCTCCCCGCACCAGTGATGGCCGTTGTAATACGGAAGACCGATATCTAACAGGACAATCTGCGGATCAAAGGCAAGGAATTCTTCCAACACCTGTTTAAAATCCACTGTTTCCTTTACCTCATATCCCCACTTGCTCAAATGCTGCGCCAAAATATTCGAGATGGTTTTATCATCTTCCACAATAAACACTTTGTACATCTTTTTTTCTCCTAACCATATTTAATATAATTATAGCATAAAAACTGTTTTTTTGTGACTATGTTACAGAAGGATCCCTTTTGATCTGGTAAGATACATACAGAAAAGAAAAAAGGAGTTTACTATGGCAAAAAAATATGCAATTGTTGATCGAAAATACTGCGTCTCCTGCGGTGCCTGTCAGAAGGTATGTCCAAAGGGAGTAATCGCAGTTTGGAAAGGCTGCTTTGCAGTGGCTGATACCGATGGATGTGTAGGCTGCGGTCTATGCGCCAGAGTATGTCCTGCAAACGCCATTACTTATGCACAGCGGGAGGATGCACAATGAAAAAAAGACACTGGTATGACTATTTCTGGATCTGGTCCATTTTATATTTTGCCCTCGGGTTTTTTAATATTTTATTTGCCTGGCTGGGTATGCTGGACTTTTTACTGCCCCTGTTTATTGCCTTTTTCGGCAGGAACAAGTGGTTTTGCAATAACATGTGCGGCAGAGGGCAGCTCTTTTCTCTCCTGGGGGGAAAACTGAAACTCAGCCGCAACCGTCCTACTCCCCGCTGGGTTTATCATAAAGCATTCCGCTATGGATTTCTGATCTTTTTTATGGCAATGTTCCTTAATACCATCTTTCAGACATGGCTGGTGGGAAGCGGAGCAGAAAGCCTTCAGGAAGCCATCAAGCTGTTCTGGACCTTCAAGGTTCCATGGGGCTGGACATATACAGCCGATACAGTAAGCCCGTGGATTGCACAGTTCAGTTTCGGATTTTACAGCCTGATGCTGACTTCCCTCATTCTGGGGCTGATTTTTATGATTCTGTATCGCCCTCGCAGCTGGTGCGCATTCTGTCCGATGGGAACCATGACACAGGGAATCTGCCGGCTTGAAAACCGGAAGGCGGTAAAAAATATGGCTGATCAGTAAAAGCTGCACCTGCAGAAAATCGGCCGAATGAAAGGAGTACGTTATGGGATTTTTTCAATTATTTGCACAAAGCAAGATAAATGACTATGTGAAGGAAGCAGGTCAACTGCCCAGCAGTATCCTGCTGGATGTCCGTACACCTGAGGAATATATACAGGGACACATTCCCGGAAGTGTAAATATTCCCCTGCAGGATCTGGAAAAAGCTTCTGAGATTTTAACAGATTCATCATCTCCCCTTTATGTATATTGTCACAGCGGAGCAAGAAGCGGTCTTGCAGTAATGCTTCTGGAAAAAATGGGATATCACAAAATACAGGACATGGGCGGCATTTCAGGATGGCGCGGTACACTGGAAACAGGAGGAAATTAAAATGAAAGTATTGATTATCGGCGGTGTAGCAGGCGGAGCAACTGCAGCAGCAAGACTTCGCAGATTGGATGAAAAGGCAGAGATCGTTATTTTGGAGCGCAGCGGCTATGTTTCTTATGCCAACTGCGGCCTCCCCTACTTCATAGGAGGCGAGATCACTGAAAGGGAAAGCCTGACCCTTCAGACACCGGAAAGCTTTTTTAACCGTTTTCGCATCGATGTGCGCACCCGTCAGGAGGCTCTCCATATTCACAGGGCGGAGAAGAAAGTGACTGTGCGTGACTTAAATACCGGAAGAGAGTATGAAGAGACTTATGATAAACTGATCCTGTCTCCCGGTGCCAAGCCGCTTATTCCGGATATCCCGGGAGTTTCACTGGATCGTGTGTTTACCCTTCGCACAGTAGAAGACACCTTTAAGATTCATGATTTTGTTACGCAGAATAACATCCGGTCAGCAGCTGTAATCGGCGGCGGATTCATCGGACTGGAAATGGCGGAAAACCTTAAACAGCGCAGGCTTTCCGTCACCCTTCTGCAGCGTTCACAGCACGTCATGCCTCCCTTTGACATGAATATGGCTGTTATGGCACATAATCAGATGCGGGCAAATGGAATCGTTCTTAAAACCAATACAAATGTCACCGGAATCAAGGAAACACAGGGCGTTTTGCAGGTTCTGCTTCAGGAAGATACTCCTGTTTCAGCAGATATGGTAATTCTGGCAGTCGGCGTTCTGCCGGAAAACACTCTGGCAAAGGAAGCCGGTCTTTCACTGGGTATTAAGGGGGCAATACAAACCAATGATAAAATGCAGACTGAGGATCCTCATATCTATGCAGTAGGAGATGCAGTGGAAGTGAAACATTTCGTTTCCGGCAGACAGGCGGTCATCTCTCTTGCCGGTCCTGCCAACAAACAGGGCCGTATTGCAGCAGACCAGATCTGCGGAATCGATCACAGGTTCACCGGTTCACAGGGTTCTTCTGTCCTGAAGCTTTTTGATATGACTCTGGCAGCTACCGGACTCAACGAGCGGGATGCTGCAGCTGCCGGACTGAACTTTGACTATGTGATACTGGGCTCTCCATCTCATGCCACCTATTACCCGGGAGCTGCCAATATGACTATCAAGGTCCTCTTTGAAAAGAAAACCGGAAAAATACTGGGCGGGCAGATCATCGGCTTCGGTGGCGTCGACAAAAGAATCGATGTACTTGCAGCAGCCATCCGTGCCGGTATGACAGCCTATGACCTTACCCAGCTGGATCTGGCCTATGCGCCGCCTTACTCTTCTGCAAAAGATCCAATCAATATGGCTGGCTTTGTCATTGAAAACCTGATTGAAGGAAATGCAGAACAGATCCACTGGGAAGCTCTGAACAGTCTCCCGGAAAACGCTTTTCTTCTGGATGTTCGCACACAGGAAGAATATTCTATGGGATATCTTGCAGATTCTCACCATATCCCTGTGGATGAACTTCGTGAACGCATATCCGAGCTTCCAACGGATCAACCACTGTATATCTTCTGCCAGAGCGGTCTCCGCAGCTATCTGGCATGCCGGATTCTAAAGCAGGAAGGCTATACCTGCTTTAATATTGCCGGAGGCTACGGTTTCTATGAGCAGTCTCTGCAAAATGCAGCTCCCCGGCCGGAAGGAACCGGTCCATGCGGATTGAAATCGTGACAATTCCCTGCAAGTATGGTAGACTAATAACCATCAAATGAGTAAAGAAGGGAATCAAGCCATGGATCCATTGACACAAGTATTAAAGGAGTGCCTCTTTGAGCGCACTCCCGTAAAAATTATATTCAGCAGCAAACGAAAAAAATCTCTGCCTTACAGCAAAGTGGTGCTCCGTCCCATTCTTTTACAGGAGCACCCTGCTTTTCAGGCAGAATTTCATTATGAGAAAAAAGTGCTCCACGAGAATATAGCACCGGATGCAGTTTTGCAGACTGCATCGGATCTGGTTTTGCGGGATTTTAAGCAGATTAACCTTTTCACAGAAGAGGCAGATGTGCAGGTCCTTGCAGCTAAACCCAATAAACCGCATATCACCCGGAAGCCCGGAAGTCTAAAACAGGAAAGTCTTTCTCATAATCACAACAAGAACTATCTTATACCTGACGGCACACCCTGCCCGTTCCTCATACGTCTGGGCGTAATGGATGAAAAAGGAAAAGTTTTTCAAAAACACTACTCTAAATTTCGACAGATTAACCGTTTCCTTGAAATCGTTCAGGATGTTTTTTCTTTTCTTCCTGCCGATGAAGACACCCCCCTCCGGATCATTGACTTTGGATGCGGAAAGGCCTATCTGACCTTTGCCCTTTACCATTATCTCCATGTGCTGCAGGGGTGCAATGTGGAAATCATCGGGCTAGATTTAAAGGAGGATGTCATCCGGTTCTGCAGTAAAGTTGCATCTGATCTGCATTACGATGGACTACAGTTTCTTATGGGGGATATTGCCGATTACACCAGCGACCATGCGGATATGGTTGTCACGCTCCATGCCTGTGACACGGCTACTGACTTTGCTCTGATCAATGCAGTAAAATGGAATACCAAAGTGATTCTGTCTGTACCCTGCTGCCAGCATGAGCTGTTTGGACAAATCGAAAATGAGCTCCATGAACCCATGTTCAAACATGGACTTTTGAAAGATCGTTTTACTGAACTTCTTACAGACGGACTTCGCGGATTAAAGCTGGAATCCTGCGGGTATCATGTATCTATGATTGAATTTACCAGCCTGGAGCACACCTCCAAGAATATTATGATCCGTGCTGTAAAAACGCAGAAGGAAAATCCCAAGGCGCAGCAGGAATATGAACAGCTGAAAGCTTTTTATCAGGTTCAGCCAACGATTGATGTTTTACAAGTCTGATAAAAAATACTGCTGTTTATAATTTTTAGGGTAACGGTAGACTTAGCTGTTTCCTGCACAAAAAAGGAATGACGGTTCCTGTCATCATAAAAACTGTCATTCCTTATCCTTATTTACTCTTATTCCATGCTCTGTATCAGTGCAATATTCTTCAGCTCATATTTATTAAGCTCGCTTACGTTCTGCGAATCAAATACTTCCGGATCTACGGTTCCCTTGTACCATGTTTTACTTTCAAAATAGGCCGCCAGCGCCGGGTCATTGAATTTCCGTCCATGACGAGCCATAATCTCATTTCTGGCAATCCGAAGTTCTTCAGATGTCAGCCCTTTTAACTCCTTTTTCTTCAGGAATCTGCCGGAGCTGTCCGGGAGTACATAATCTCCATCAGTCTTCTTTTCTGAGGTTTCTTCAGCAGGCTTTGTTTCTTTTGTTGCCTTTGTCTCTTCTCCAGATCCGGCTACATCATTTGTAATCTTAACCACATCGTAATACCTTGGCTCATCTTTATTAAGGATGCTCTTCCACTTGATGTCTCGACCGTTAAAGGTCAGCACTCCATTACCGCTGTTTCCATATCCGTCATTAGAAAAACTGTAATAAGCAGAACCGTCTTTAATCACAGCTCCCACATCTTTGGCTTCGATGCCGTTATAAGCTCCTCCGCCATCATAAAACCCCATGGAAAGCATCATTGTACTTCCGTTTATAGAAGAAATTTCAAGTTTAACACCCCCGACCATAGTTACATCTTCTGACGGATTTTCCTGCCAGACTCCTATGTATTCATTGTAGTCCATAGAGTCCGGTGTCTGAAAGATTGAACTCTTCACTAGCACTGCCATAACGCAGATTGCCAGTATAACCGCAATTCCGATTCCCATAACTTTAGGTGAGACAGGAAACTCCTTTTCCCGTTCTGATCGGAGTTTAAAGGAGTACTCCTTTTTCTTTTGCGGCGGTGCTGGCTGTCCGGGGGACTCAGGCTGCTGACTTTGCGTAACTTGCTTATTCTGTTCTTTTCTGTTTTCTACAGGTGCCCCACAGTATTTACAATAACGGCTCCGTGAGCTTATTTTTTTAAAACAATTCTTACAAAACATAATTTTCCTCTGAATAATATAATTTTATTATTATACCTTATTTGGCCCCTGTAAGTCAATTTTTGCAGAAAAATCTTTATAAAATCAACATTGCGTCTCCATAACTGAAAAAACGGTATTTTTCTTTCACTGCCGTTTCATAAATCTTTAAGATTTCCTGTCTGTCATAGAGCGCTGAAATCAGCATCAGCAGCGTTGATTTAGGCAAATGAAAGTTCGTAATAAGAGAATCGACCATTTTAAATTCATATCCCGGATAAATAAAAATCCCTGTGCTGCCGCTCCCATCCTGAACCTTCCATATTCCATCTTCAGTGTAGGCAGCACTTTCCATCGTTCTTGTAGATGTAGTTCCAACGGAAATAATCCTTCCTCCTGCTGCTTTCACACGATTAATTAAACAGGCATTTTCCTTTGTAATCTCATATTCCTCAAAATGCATTCGGTGTTCTTCAATATTTTCACATTTTACAGGGCGGAAAGTGCCAATTCCTACATGAAGCGTCACATAAGCGACATATATTCCCCTTTTTTTCGCTTCTTCCAAAAGCGCTTCTGTAAAATGAAGACCCGCTGTCGGTGCTGCTACAGAACCTTCTTCCTTACAGTAAACGGTCTGATACCGCTCGGCATCTTCGCTGCTGCTGTCTCTTTCAATATAGGGAGGAAGCGGCATTTTTCCCAGTTCTTCCAGACGTTCCATAAAAATTCCCTCATACTGGAATTCTGCCAGCCTTGTGCCATCTTCTCCATAATCTGTAATTGTTGCTTTAAAGTCAGGTGCAAATTCTACTACATCCCCCGGCTTTAATCTTTTTCCCGGCCGCACCATAGTCTCCCATACGTCTCCGCTGATTCTTTTAATCAAAAGAAATTCCACTTTTGCACCGGTTTCTGCTTTCTTTCCAAATAACCTGGCAGGGAGCACTTTGGAGTTATTGAGCACCAGGCAGTCTCCCTTGTTCAGATAATCTAAAACATCTGAAAAATGCCTGTGCTCAATTTGTCCGGTGTCCCTGTGCACCACCAGAAGTCTGGATGCATCTCTTGTTTCTGCCGGTTTTTGTGCGATTAGATCCTGCGGCAGATGGTAATCAAATTCATTTATATTCATGTATTCTATTCCTTCAAATCCATTTCTACTTGCTCATCGCTGCAAGCAATTCCCAAATGGCGATATGCCTGCTCTGATACGACACGACCTTTCTGTGTCCGGTACAAAAATCCTTCCTGAATCAAGTAAGGCTCGTAAACATCTTCAATGGTCACCCGCTCTTCTCCAATGGAGGCAGCAATGGTATCAATTCCTACAGGACCTCCCTTAAAACGTTCAATGATGGTCCGCAGAATCTCCCGATCCAGATTCTCAAGTCCCATAGGATCCACCCCCAGTGCTTCCAGAGCCTGTCGGGCAATCGGTAAATCTATTTTGCCCTCCCCTTTTACCTGGGAAAAATCTCTGACGCGTTTTAGAATTCTGTTGGCAACTCGAGGTGTTCCTCTTGATCGTTTTGCCATTTCTCTCAGAGATGTCTCATCCACCTCTACTTGGAGTAATCCTGCAGAACGTTTTATAATCTTCATCAGTTCCTCTGTGTTGTACATCTCAAACTTGCAGTTAACTCCAAAGCGATCCCGGAGCGGAGCCGAAAGACTGCCCGCACGAGTTGTGGCACCTACTAATGTAAACTTGGCGATATCCAGACGGATAGATCTTGCTGAGGGTCCTTTCCCGATAATGATATCCAAAGCAAAATCTTCCATAGCAGAATAGAGAACCTCCTCTACCTGTCTGTTCAATCTATGTATCTCATCAATAAATAATACATCATTTTCATTCAGATTTGTCAATATTGCCGCTAAATCCCCGGCTCTTTCAATGGCAGGTCCTGATGTAATCCGCAAATCAACACCCATTTCATTTGCAATAATCCCTGCAAGCGTAGTTTTTCCAAGACCCGGGGGTCCATAAAATAAAACATGATCCAACGGTTCTCCCCTCAGCTTGGCTGCCTCTATAAAAATTTTCAGATTATCTGTTGCCCGTTTTTGTCCGATATAATCAGACAGTGTCTGAGGACGCAGAGATAATTCTGCGATTTCTTCATTTGGTTCTGCGTTTGCCGCAGTAATTCTTTCTTCCAGTTCCATAACAATCCTTTAAAACAGTTTTTTTAATGCCTGTCTGATATACTCTTCTGCCGTCAGATTCCCTTCTTTTACTGATGCAAGGGCATGAACGGCTTCTCCCCGTGTATACCCAAGAGCGATAAGCGCATTTACAGCTTCGTCTCTGCTGTCTGACACACCGGCAGACGCTGTGTCAGACAAGTCACTTTCGGGCTCCATCTCTTCGGGAGCTCCGAATTTATCTTTAAGCTCTAGCACGATCCTCTCTGCAGTTTTCTTGCCGATTCCATTGGCTCTTGTAAGTGATCTGGCATCTTCAAGGCGGATGGCCTGATGAAGTTCATAAAGTGGCATGGCTGATAAAAGAGCGAGTGCCGCTTTTGCACCGACTCCGCTTACTGTAATCAATTTGTGAAAGGTATCCAGTGCTGCTTTTTCACCAAATCCATACAGGCTGATATCATCTTCTCTTACAATCATAGCCGTAAATGCTGTGACTTCTTCGCCTTCCTTTTTTAAATAAATATCGGAGTTTGCCGGTATAAACAGCCGGTAGCCCAGCCCTCCGGTTTCAATCACAACTCCGTTTTCCAGTTTCATAGTCAGTATCCCTTTTATATAATGAAGCATCTGTTTCCTCCTACAGCTCTGCCAGTTCCTTCAGCCGTCTCCTGCTCCCTGCGGAATGTCCGTGACAAATTGCAGCTGCCAGCGCATCGGCTGTATCATCCGGCTTCGGAGCCTGACGCAGATTTAAAATAGTCCTTACCATAAGCTGGATTTGTTTTTTCTCAGCTCTGCCGTAACCTACCAGTGCCTGTTTAATCTGCAGTGGCGTATACTCTGCAATTTCCAGACCTGAGTTCGCACAGGCGAGCACTGCTACGCCCCGTGCCTGTCCGACCAGAATAGCCGTCTTGGCGTTTGTATTGAAGAACAGTTCTTCAACAGAAGCCACATCCGGTTCATACCGTGCAATAATCTCCATTAAAGAGTGATACAGAATTTTTAATCTGCTTGGCATATCCATTTTGGCATCCGTTGTTACAGCACCATAATCGACTGTTGTAAAACGGTTGCCCTTCATATCTACAATACCGTAACCTAAAATAGCATAGCCCGGATCAATCCCAAGTATTCGCATGACCCCTCCTTTTTCCATAGCATGTCAATTATTATAACATACAAACATACGTTTGTACAATTCTCAAATCCCGTTTTTTCCGGTAGCTTTTTTTTCTATCTATGGTATAATTATAAATGTATAAACTTAAAAAAAAATGTATATTAAAGGAGAAAATCATGCGTTATTCAAGGCAAAATAAAATTTTGGAGCTGATTGATCAATACGAGGTGGAGACGCAGGATAAATTGGCTTCTCTCTTGAAAGAATACGGTTATGATGTGACACAGGCTACGATTTCAAGGGATATCAAGGAGCTGCATTTGATCAAAACCTTATCTTCTTCCGGTAAATATAAATATGCAGCAGCCAATAGTATGGAGGGTCCTGTTTCTGATCGCTTTGTAAATATATTCAGAGAAACCATCAAATCTGTAGAGTCTTCCGGCAACATTGTTGTCGTAAAAACGCTGTCCGGATGTGCCAATGCAGCAGGAGAGGCTATTGATTCTCTTGGCTTTCCCCATATCATCGGGTCTGTAGCCGGAGACAATACTCTGCTGATTGTCATTGATGACCCGACAAATACTCCAAAATTTTTAAAAGAATTCAATGAAATGCTTGGATAAGAGGTAACAACTATGCTTTCTCATATCAGTATAAAAAATTTTGCAATTATCGAAAATGCAGAGATCGATTTTCACGAAGGCCTTAATATTATCACCGGAGAAACAGGTTCCGGCAAGTCCATTGTTATTGAAGCTGTCAGTCTGGCTCTGGGAAGCAGAGCCGACACAGCTTTTGTCCGTACAGGTGCAGATAAAGCTATCGTTCAGCTGGCAGGAACACACAAAGGAGAAGAATATGTCATTACCAGAGAAGTTTCTGCCGCAGGAAAGAATCTATGCCGAATCAACGGTGAAATTGTCACCCTCAGCCATCTTAACCTGCTGTGTAAAAAAATTGCTGATATTCACGGACAATATGACCACCAGTCTCTGCTGAATCCGGATTACCATATCAAGCTGGTGGATTTATACAAAAAAGATACCATCCGGCCTGCAAAAGAAAAGGTTTCTGCTATATTTTCTAAATACCGGGAAATTTCCGTGAAATTAAAACAGTTAATCTCTCAGGCTGCCGAAAATGAAAGAAAACGTGATTTTATGGCATTTGAGCTGGAGGAAATTCGCAAAGCTGAATTGACTGCCGGAGAAGATACCCAGTTGGAAGAAGAAATCTCGCTCCTTCAAAACAGTGAACATATCTTTGAAAATTTGGCGGGAGCGTATGAGCTGACAAATGGAGAAGAGTTTTCTGCTCTGGGAAGTATTAAGAAGGCTGTAGACCATATCGGGCAAATCTCTGAATATTCCAAAGAGCTCTTCGATATTCACCAGCAGATTTCCGACTCCTATTATATTTTGGAGGAGTTGTCCAGCCAGATCCGTGAACTGAGAGACAAATCGGTATTTTCACCTGAAGATTTAAACCGTGCCATTGAGCGTATGGAACTGATCAACGGGTTGAAACGCAAACATAATGCGTCTGTGGAGGAAATTATTGCTTACGGTAAAGAACTTGAAGAAAAGCTTGAGCAGGTGGAAAATATCGATAGTCTGCAGGAGGAGCTTTCTTCTCTGCAGAAAAAATGCGAGAAAGATCTGAAGGATGCCTGTGAAGAGCTCTCCGTATTAAGAAAGAGTGCTGCAAAAGAGCTGGAAGAAAAGATACTGGCTGAGCTGGCTGAACTCAATTTTAAAAATGCACAGCTTTCTATTGACTTTAAAGAAAGTGAAGAGTTTACTGCCAATGGAACTGACATTGTAGAATTTATGATCAGTACCAATAAAGGAGAAACCCTGAAGCCTCTGTCCAAGATTGCCTCCGGAGGTGAAATGTCAAGGATCATGCTTGCATTTAAAAAAATCGTAGGTGATTATGATGAAATTCCGACAATGATTTTTGATGAGATTGATACTGGAATCAGTGGTATTACAGCAAGCATTGTCGGTAAAAAGCTGAAGCAGATCGCTGAAAATCATCAGATTATCTGTATTACCCACCTTCCGCAGATTGCTGCCTATGGTACATATAATTATAAAATTGATAAGGAATCGGACGACAGCAACACATATACAACAGTTATTCAGCTGCGGGAAGATGAGAAAATTCGTGAAATCGCCCGTCTGCTGGGAGGTATTAATATTACAAAGACCACACTGCAGTCTGCAGAGGAACTGATTCAGGTCTCCAAATAACTACATTCAAAAAAGACTGCAAGGTTTCTTTCAATTTGCTTGACAAATTGAAAGAAACCCTGACAGTCCTTTTAATTTATGCTTTGTATAATTTTTTCCACAGTCTGCTCTACCTCTAGTCCATCTGCTTCAATTGTTACATCCGCATACTTTTCATAAAGGGGCACCCGTTTTTCGTACAAATCTGCAATCGTATCAGTCTTCCCCATAGCCACACCTCTTGTCGTTATATTATTCAGGCGCTTTTCTACGGTTTCTAGCGACACTTTTAAATATACAATTGTTCCCTTCGTTTTTAAATGCTCCATAGCATTTTCGTAGTAGATCGCACTTCCTCCTGTTGAAATTACAGCATTTTCTGCCTCAAGCTCTGTCAGTACCTCTTCTTCTGTCTGTTTGAAGTATTGAATGCCATCTTCATTTATAATTTGCTGCAAAGGACGTTTCTCTTTTTCCTGAATCAGCAGATCTGTATCAATAAAATTTTTTCTGACTGTCTTGGCAAGAACAACTCCTGTTATACTCTTTCCGCAGGCCGGCATTCCAACTAATACAATATTTTTCATGGCAATTCCTTCTAGTATGAAAAGAGCGAGGTTTTGATCCCCGCCCTTGCATTTTCTCTGTATCTTATTCTTCTTCTGATGCTGCTTCTTCAACTGTTTCCTGTGCTTCGGCAGGCATCTCTTCCATCGGTTCATCTGATTCATCTAAAGTTTCCTTGATGCTCAGACTGATCCGTTTTCTGTCCTGGTCAATTTCCAGAATCTTAGCAGATACTTCCTGACCTACGGACAGTTCGTCTGCAATATTTCCAACTCTCTTATGAGCCACTTCAGAAATATGTACCAGGCCATCAAGTCCCGGTTCCAGTTCTACAAATGCACCGTATTCTTTAATCTGTACAACTTTACCGTTTACAACTTGTCCAACCTGATATTTCTCGTTGATTACGCTCCACGGTTCAGGCTGATTCTGTTTGAGCCCCAGGGAAATCTTTCCTTTTTCTGCATTCATTGACAGAACTTTTACTCTGATCTTATCACCGATGCTCAGTACTTCCTGCGGGTGCTTCAGCTTACCCCATGAAATTTCAGAAATATGCAGCAGTCCATCAATACCGCCGATATCAACAAACGCACCGTAATCGGTAAAGCGCATTACAGTACCTTCCACTACATCGTCTACACTGAGACCCTCCCAGATTTCTGCGATTCTCTTGTTCTTTTCTTCGTTAAGGTACATTTTGTGAGAGAATACCGCTTTGCCTCTTCTCTGATCCACTCTGGAAACTTTGACAGTAAGAATCTGTCCTACAAATTCCTCAGCATTTTCCACATATCTGTCGGAAAGCTGTGATAACGGAATAAATCCGGAAACTTCTTTGTATGCCGCAATTACTCCGCCGTTAACAGGTCTAATCACTTTAACTTCAATGTTTGATTTATCTTCAAGCGCCTGGTTGATTTCATCCCAGTGTTCGCTAACTTCCAGCTTTTTCTTGGAAAGCAGAATGCTTCCATCGCCATCATCTGTCTTTACAACTTTTGCCTGAATTTCATCGCCTTCTTGATATAAGTCAGTTAACTTTTGATCTCCTTCCAGTGTGATTTCGTCTGATGGAATAATTCCATCTTTTTTGCAGCCGAGATTTACGATAATTTCTTTCTCAGTAACCTGATGTACTTTACCTGTTACGATTTCTCCGCTGCGTGGCAGCCTTAAGGATTTTTCGATTTCATCCATTAAAGCATCCATTGAATTCATTTCATTGTGTTCAAGTGTGTTTTCACTCATGTTGGCAATAACCTCCTTAATTACGCATTCAGGCGTCGAAGCGCCCGCTGCTATTCCTATTCTATTACATTTTTCAACTTCTTTCAATGGTAAATCTTTTATATTTTCAATAAAATGAGTGTTTACACAATATTTTTTTGAAATATCGTATAGTTTTTTTGTATTTGAGCTTTGGGAGTCTCCCAGAATAAGCATCAGGTCTACCTGACGAGCTGTTTCCTTACAGCTTTTTTGTCGATTTTCTGTGGCATTGCAGATTGTGTTGTTAATTGCTATCTTTTTTTCTTTGTCCCGGAGCACACCAACTACGTCTTCAAATAGAGAATTTCGTATGGTAGTCTGTGCCACTATAAACAAATCGTCTTCTTTCACCTTTCGAGCTTCTTCTTTAGAATTAATAATAATTGCAGAGTTTTCGCACCAGCCGTTAATCCCCTGAACTTCGGGATGTTTTTTATCTCCCACGATAACTACATTCTGTCCATGTTCTCTGGCACTTCTTACCAAATCGTGAATTTTCGCTACAAAAGGGCATGTGGCATCTACCAGCTTCAGCTTTCTCTCCTCCGCAATCTCGTAAAAACGCTTTCCTTCGCCATGAGATCTCACAATCACGGCGGAACCTTCTTCTGCCTGCTCCGGCTGTGCAATGATTCTGATTCCCTTCCGAATCAGATCTTCTGTAACTCTTTTATTATGAATCAGAGGACCGCAGGAATATATTCTGCCTCTGTTTTCTGATGCCGCTTTTTCCGCTTTCTCAATTGCTGTTCTCACACCAAAACAAAACCCCGAGTGCTCAGCCCTTACGATTTCTTTCATCAATTCTTTTTAACTCCTCTAAGTATTTTTTAAAGGAAGACTCGCTTCCGTTTTCAGTCGGGATATAATACTGTCTGTTCTCCCGATAAAGGTTATCCGGTAAATATTGCTGCGTTACGTATCCGCCGCAGTCATGCGGATATATGTATCCGATTCCGTGCCCCCGATTGGATGCTCCGCTGTAATGTGCATCTTTTAAGTGATCCGGCACATCATCTATTTTTCTTGCGGACAAGTCAGCTTGGGCAGCTTCCAGCGCCATATAGGCTGCATTTGATTTTGGGCAGGAAGCCATCAGTATTACTGCCTGTGCTAAATTAATCCGGGCCTCCGGAAGCCCTACCATAAGGGCTGCCTGCACACAGGCATTAACAATGGTAATTGCACTCGGATAGGCCATTCCCACATCTTCACTGGCTATCACAAGAAGT
>CAUWJW010000045.1:0-14132 GCA_963558985.1 uncultured Clostridia bacterium
CCATCGCCATATCCAGAGGGTTTGTAGCTCCCAGCGGTATTGATCTGGTTACAGTGCCGGCCTTTACAGATATTGAAATAGAAGGAGAGGAAAGAACTGCGATCAAGCTGATCGTAGAGCCCAGATAGGAAAAAGGGAGATCTGAAAGTACATAAGCATCAGGTCTCCCTTTTTCAAATGCATCAGAGGGAGAGGAAAAAGGAGCATCACTCTTGCGGGAGAACCGATTTTATCATATACTGATACAGTCATATAAATAAAGGAAAGAGGCGGTAAACATGAATCTCATTGGTGATCTGATAAAAGAGAGTCGTAAAATTGTAATAAAAATCGGCAGTAATGTGCTTTCTAATGATAAAGGTGAAGTCAACAAAGAGGTGCTCCACAGCATTGTAGAACAAGCCTGTGATCTGATCCGCAGGGATAAACAGGTCATTATGGTATCATCGGGAGCAGGCATCTGCGGGGTAGGTGCCATTAATAAATGGAGCCGCAGAGGAGATATGAACTACAAGCAGGCGCTATGCGCCATCGGGCAGGTGGAACTTATGATGGCCTACAAAGAATACTTTGCTGACTATGGGCTGCATGTAGGGCAAATTCTGCTTACAAGAGAAGACTTTAAAGACCCGCACAGAACTTTGAATATCAGAAATGCCCTGTTCACCCTTACAGATGAAGGCGTAGTACCGATTATTAACGAAAATGACAGTGTCAGTGTAGACGAAATTAAAATCGGCGACAATGATACGCTCAGTGCGCATACAGCCAACCTGTGGAATGCAGACGCCCTGATCATTTTAAGCGATATAGACGGAGTCTATGACAAAGATCCGAAAAAAGAGGCAGATGCAGCATTAATCGAAGAGGTATCCGACATCGATCAGCTGCTTCAGGATATTAAAATCGGAGAAAAAAGCAGCTTTGGAACCGGAGGGATCGAAACAAAAATCGAAGCAGCCCGTCTGGTGAATCAATATGGGATCCCTATGATTCTGCTGAATGGGAAAAAAATCGGGATCATAAACAAAGCAGCAGAGCAGGAAGAAACAGGAACCGTATTTGTTGGGAGGTAAGGTTATGAAAATCGGATTTATTGGTGCAGGAAATATGGGAGGAGCCATTTTAAAAGGCTACGCACCTGCAGCAGAACAAAAGGGAGATACTATCTTTGTATATAATAGAACTGAGGAAACACGAAAAGCGCTGGAACGGGAATTTTCGGCAGTGAAGGCCTGCAGCTCAGAAAAAGAACTGGTGCAGAACAGCGATGTGGTGATCTTAGGCGTAAAGCCCAATGTATTCAGTGAACTTCTTCCGCAGATTGCTCCATTTTGCACACCGGAAAAAATAATTGTTTCCATGGCCGCAGGCATCAGCCTGTCTTTTCTGGAAGAGCACCTGGGAAAGGAGCAGAAGCTGATTCGCATTATGCCAAACACACCGGCACAGGTGGGAGAAGCAATGGTAGCTGTCTGCAGGAACAGTAAGGTAGAGGATGCGTCCTTCAAACGGATTATGGAGATTTTTGAAGCCATCGGCAAGGCAGAGGAAACCGATGAGGAACTGATTCATTGCGTCATCGGAGTCAGCGGAAGTAGTCCCGCATACACTTACATGTACATAGACGCCCTGATTCAGGCGGCTGCAGATAATGGAATGCCGCAGGAGCAGGCAAAAGTTTTTGCTGCCCAGTCAGTTCTGGGTGCTGCAAAAATGGTACTGGAAAATGATAGCAGTGTGGAGCAGCTGCGCATCAATGTATGCTCACCGGGGGGAACGACCATAGAAGCAGTCAACCGCCTTTTTGCCAATGGATTTGAAGAGAATGTGAAAGAAGCCTTCCAGGCTGCAGTAGATAAGTCAAAAGCAATGACAAAATAGGAGGACAGTATGATCTTTGAGGAAAAGAAGATAAGCAGCGAACGGATTTATGAGGGGAAGATTTTAAATCTGCGAAGAGATACCGTTACTGTACCCACCGGAACTGCGCATAGAGAAATTGTAGAACATAACGGTGCTGTAGGAATCGTACCTGTTACAAAGGACGGAAAGCTGGTAATGGTGAAACAGTTTCGCTACCCGGCAGGGAGAGCTGTGCTGGAGATTCCGGCAGGCAAGATTGATAAAGGGGAGACAGACCCGGAAAAGACCGCACACAGAGAATTAAAGGAAGAAACCGGTTATACCGCTGAAGCGCTGCATTATTTGGGAAAAATCAATCCTAGTATTGCTTATACAGAGGAAGTGATTCATTTATATGCGGCAACCGGTCTTACACCGGGAGAAACTCATTTTGACCCGGATGAAGTCCTGGAAATCCTGGAATATGATTTCAGGGAGGCATATACACTGGCAGCATCAGGAAAGCTTGTAGATGCCAAGACAATCGCGGCAATTTTTATGGCGAAAGAACAATTGGGGCTAGAATAGCCTCAAGAGCACAGGCAAGTCCCGCCGACAGCGCAAAAAAAATCATAAGCAGCACATAAGAACCTGAAGAAAGATTCGGGTTCTTTTTTGATGGAAGCCGGTTTTGCTTTATGACAGAAAGGCCGTAACAGGATGCAGCAGATGCAGCCATGATAAAAACAGGGATCAAAATTATATGCTGAGGCAGAAGTGTAGCAGCAATCAGAAGGATGCCCTTGTTTTTTAATGTTTCAGCCACCAGTCCGGTGCAGAAGCCGAGAGCCAGTCCCTTATACGCAAGAACTGCCGGAGCAATGGGGAAACCGAATACAGAAAAACCTGCAAGAAAAATAATGAGGAGGAGAAGCAGATTATTGGCCAAAGAGGCAAAGAACAGGCTGGAACAACTTACTTCGGAAGCTGAAGCAGATAGGTATTCATGCAAGTATTCGGCCAGAGCACTTTTTTCGGATGTACCAATGGTCATCTCTAAAAACACACCGGAAGAAATCCCTGTGAGAAAGAAAAAAGATGATGCCAGAAGTACTCTTTTGCCGCATATAATGCGGAAATCCGTCTGAAATGGTAAGGCCGGAGAATGCCGATTAAACATTTTTTTCATAAGTATATCCTCCCAGAGTTTTTTCTCAAACAATCTATGCAGGAAAAAGTACTTTTAGTACAGGAAGATAAAAAAACGGATTGTGAAATTTACATTGT
Source organism: uncultured Clostridia bacterium (assembly GCA_963558985.1). Lineage (GTDB taxonomy): Bacteria > Bacillota > Clostridia > Peptostreptococcales > Anaerovoracaceae > Hominibacterium. The sequence goes on from CAUWJW010000045.1 coordinate 3,133, forward strand.
AAAGGACATTTGTATGACTTATAATGGAAATAATCGGAAAACAGCAAGAAAAGAGGAAAGGGAGGGACCGTATCGATGCCTTTGGAGCAGTTTTTTGACTATTTGAAAGAGGAAAAGAAGATGGCGCAAAATACGCTGCTGGCTTATCGCAGAGATGTTTTGGAGTTTTCTGAATTTGAAAAACAACGGGGAATCTGTGATCTGCGCCAGACTCCGGAAACCGAAGTAGTTGCTTTTTTACTGAAACTGAAAAATGATGGAAGATCGGCAGCTACAGTGAATCGGAAGTTGGCGTCGGTTCGTTCTTTTTATAATTTTCTGCAGGCCAGACAGGAGATTGCAGCAAATCCTGCGCTGGATATCAAATCCCCTAAAATTGAGCGCAAGGAACTGGAATATCTGACGACAGAAGAGGTGGAGCACCTGCTTACAATGCCGGATCGCAGTTTGAAGGGGATTCGGGATCAGGCGGTCTTAGAACTTCTGTATGCTACGGGAATACGAATAACGGAACTGATTGAGGCAAATGTGGAAGATATTAATTTGCGTATGGGATTTATAACCTGTGCAGGCGAGCAAAGTAAGGCAAGGATTATTCCCATAGGCCGTCCGGCTCGGGCTGCGCTGGAGGAGTATATTTATGAAGCCAGGGACCGGCTGCTGCAGGAGGGCGCAGAAGAACAGGCACTGTTTGTAAATTACAATGGGAAAAGGATTACCCGGCAGGGAATTTGGAAAATATTGCGGGAATATGGGAGAAAGGCCGGCTTTGAACGGAAATTGACTCCTAATATAATAGAACCTCTTTTGCAGTCCATATGGTGCAAAACGGTGCGGATCTCAAGTCTTTACAGGAACTGTTGGGACATGAAGATATTGCAGCTACACAAATTTATCTGACAGTAACGAAAAATCGAATAAAGGCTGTTTATGACAAAACCCATCCGAGAGCATAGGAGGGGTTTTTCTTTTAGGAGAAAAATTTTTTGATGGACATGAAGAAGGCGTTGGTAATAATAATTCATATGTTCAAATAAATATGCAACACAAAAGAAGGGGACAAAACAGCAAACTAGTTAATAAAAAACATAAAAAAACATTATACTTGTTATTGCAACGCAGGTGAAAATTTCTGTCTAAAGTCAAAAACTATGAAATTTCAACAAAAATGTATTAAAAGGAGATAGGCGTAAAAGTGTTTTTTTATTTTTTTGAAGGAAATTTTTTACATATATCAGGAAAGTCTAAAGGCATACTAGTTATAGCAAGGGGTTTGGCTGGATTTGACTTTTTGCATAAATGATGGTATAGTGTTAACCGTGTTATTCAATAAAAGCAAATCAAGAACTTTAAAGAGAGGCTTTTATGAAAAGAAAAATAGTAACTTATATGGTAGCCGTAGCAATGATGATCAGCACGCTCTGCTTCCCTGTTACAGGGCATGGAACTGCTGAAGGCGGAGAAACTCCGGTACCGCAAGTGGCAAAAGCGACTGGAGTAAAAGCAAAGAGTATAAACAGTAAGACCATCAGACTGAAATGGAAAAAAGTTGCAAATGCAACAGGTTATCAGATCTACCGCTATAGCCATAAGTACAAAAAGTACAGAATGATTCATACTACAAAAAAGAGAAGCTATAAGAACAGAAAGCTCAAAGCAGATACGCGTTATGTATATCGGGTAAGAGCTTATATCGAGCAGGATGGGAAGACTTATTACGGCCCATCTTCCAAAGCAGTAAGATGCAGGACAAAGAAGAGCGATGCGCAGAAGGTAGTGTTAAAAGCAAGAAAAAAGATCGGAGCTGCTTACAGAGCAGGCGGTGAAGGTCCCAGAGCCTTTGACTGCAGCGGGTTTGTATATTGGGTTTACAATAATGCAGATGTAAAACCAAAGAAGAAGATTAAGAGAACTTCCTCAGCAGGTTTATATCACTCCCTGAAGAAGTATAAGGTAGGCTCTTCCTACAAAAGTGTAAAGAGAGCAAAAGCAGGCGATATCGTACTCTTTACAAGAGGCGGAAGTTATGGTCATGCAGCGATCTACGCAGGAAAAGGCAGAATCATTCATGCTGCAAATCCGAGAAAAGGCGTTATTTCACAAAGCATTAAACAGCTGCACGATTCCGGAACAAGAGTTGCTACGATTGTAAGAGTAGTGGATTAAATCGAAAGAAAAAAGGTATCTCATTTATATGGGATACCTTTTTTAATGGAACGGATATACCGTCAGTTCATAGGAAGTTTCTTTTTTCTGAGGCAGAAAGAAAGGAAGAACGTAATGAACTCAGCCAGAGGCATTGCCAGCCAGACACCGTTTACTCCAAGAACAGCAGGAAGCGTCAGCAGTGCAATCACTGTGAAAACAAAGGTTCTGGAAAAGGAGATCAGTGCAGAACTCAGTCCATCGGACAGTGCGGTGAACAGCCCGGAGGAATAGATATTCATGCCGATAAAGAGGTAGGCGGCAGAAAAGATCGAGAAGCCTAAAGCTGCCATCTTGTATGCTGCAGATCCTGGCGTAACAAATATCCCTACGATATAAGGGGCGCAGACAAAAACAGCGAGTGCCAAAAAGACTGCAGTAGCAAGAATAAACCTGCAGCAAATTCTGTAAAGTCTGCGCAGTTTGCTGAAATTTCCCGCCCCCAGATAAAAGCTGAAAATGGGTGCAACGCCTATGGTAAAGCCAAGATAAAGAGAGGAAAATAAAAATTCACAATACAGGATAATGGTAATTGCTGCTACGCCGGCAGGTCCTGCCAGGCGCATCAGGATTAAGTTAAACAGCAGGGTAACCACCGCAATGGATAACTGGGAGACCATTTCTGAAGAGCCGTTGCCGCAGATATGAAGCAGCAGCCGTCCGTGAAAGTGAAATTTTGTGTAATGCAGCTCCTGCTTCTTTTGCAGGAAGAAGATGGTCCCGCAGACAGCAGGAATGACCTGGCCGATGCCGGTAGCAAATGCGGCGCCGGCTATACCCCACTTTAGAACAGCGATGAACAGCCAGTCAAGCACAACATTGGTCAGACCGGCACAGACAATCAGAATCAGCCCCAAATTTGGTTTTCCTGCTGTAACGAAAAAAGACTGATAAAGTGTCTGCAGCATACATGCCGGTGCAAAAAGCATCAGTGTGCATAAATAGGTTCTGCAGTCGGCAAACAGAGCGTCATCTGCGCCTAAAGCATAGCAGAGAGGCTCTGCCAGCACAAAGGTAAGTACAGTCAGAAGGATACTGGCAGACAGGCCTGCTGCAGCCACCATGGAAAACGTGCTTCTGGCTTCTTCCGCCTTTCTTTCTCCGAATTTTTTTGAAACAACGGCGCTGCCGCCTGTCGCCAGCATAAGACCGATGGCAATGAGAAGATTTAAAATAGGGTATACGATATTAACAGATGAAAGAGCATTGCTGCCTACATATCGTGAAACAAACATTCCGTCTACAATGGTATACAAAGACATGAAGCCCATCATGAGAATTGAAGGCATTGCGAATGAAAGTAAAGATATGGGAGTGTACTCCCGATCAATAGTTTGTGTCATGCTTCCTCCTTGATTTTGCAGTATTTGCCTGATATCATAAACTATAGTGCTACACTATAGTCAAGGGGGAATTTATGAAACTGAATCGGGAAAATTATATGACAACAGGTGAGTTTGCAAGGAGGATGGGCGTCACAAAGGAAACGCTGTTTCACTACGATAAAATCGGGCTTTTTTCACCGGAAATTGTACGGGAAAATAAATACCGCTACTATTCTATTTACCAAATTGAGATATTTGATGCGATCATACAGCTGAAAGAGCTGGGAATGTCTCTTGAGCAAATTCGAGAGTTTCTGGAACATCGCAGCGCGGAAAAGATTTTTTCTGCATTTCAGAAGAGGGAGGAACAGATTCGCCTTCAGATCAGAGAGCTGAGGCGGCAGAGAGCATGGATCCATGAAAGAATGAGACGTGTACTGGATATGCGGGATAAAGACTGGAAGAAAATCGAAAAAACAGTCTGCTCTAAGCAGTATTTTTTATATACACCTATTGAAGATAAGTCGGATGCTACTTTTTTAAAGAAGATGAACCAGACTATTCTTGAGTTTCTGGAAAAAAACCAGGAGAGGGCTTATGATATCGGCTGTATGCAGAGGGCAGAAGATGTCGAAAATGGAATTTTTGACAATTATCATAATATTATTTTGCTTACGCAGAACAAACCCGCACAGGTTAAGAGCAGCGCTTTGGAAGCAGGGGAATATCTTTGCGCCTACCACAAGGGCAGCTGGGAGACAGTGGGAGAATGTTACGAGAGGCTGCTTTCCTATGCAGAAAAAGAAAAACTTGTTTTGGAAGAACCTTATATTGAGCGCTATGTGATTGATCATCTTTTGGCAGAGAAGGCAGAGGATTATGTGACCCAAGTATTTGTGCGTATAGAAAATGCAAAAAGAGTATGAGAAATCAGTTGCTATCTCTTAATTTCTTTGATATGATGAAAACCATCTCATTTGTGTGCTTTATATTAATACCGCTTACTATTTTTGACAATTATTACTTTTTAGCCAACAGGAGGAAGCAATGAAGAAAAAAGCATCTTTTTCAAGTCTGACGGTAAAAATACCGGTACAAATTACAGCCCTGTTACTTCTTGTCATGATATTCCTGTCTTCTGCAGTGGTGTTGATGTCTCGAAACGCTACGACGAGCTCTATTCAGAATGAAGTTGATTATCTGGCACAAATGAATGCCTCGAAAGTTTATTCCTATTTAGAAAATATGAACGCCTTCTCCCATTCACTGTCAAAAGAAGTGCAGCGTTATGGAGAATTAGAGCGAGAGGAAGCAGAACCGGTTCTTACAGAAGCCCTGAAAGGCGTTTTAGAAAACGATAAAATTTTTGGCGCCTATTTTGCGTTTGAGCCGAACAGATACTTTCCGCAGACACCTAAAGGCCTGTCTTATTATGCCTACCGGGATGGAAGTAAGATTTCTGTGGACATTCTAAGCGATTATGACACCTATTCTACAGGTGACTATTATATCGGCGCCCGCAATTCCAATGCAACCTATGTCACAGAACCATATCCATATGAGCTGACCAATGGAGAAACCGTTCAGCTCATTACATTGAGTACACCTGTACATAACAGGAAGGGAGACTTTATCGGAGTTGCAAACTGTGACATTTTGGCTGACAGTATCAATGCCATTGAATTTGATACCGGCAGCTACAAAACCGCATACAGCACAATTCTATCGGGGCAAGGGATGTATATTGCTGATTCTTTTGATAAGAAAAGAGCAGGAACGCCTTTTGAAGGAAGTGCAAAGGACAGCATCCTGGAAAGTATGCAAAGAGGGAAGTCTTTGCTGATGGAAGGCAGAAACGAACATTTTGAAAAGGAAGAGGCAATTGTCAATTATATTCCCATTACATTGAAAGGAACCAATCTGCAGTGGGTCAGCGGTTTTATTGTCAGCCGCTCCGAAGTTTTTTCCGATGTGAACTTTATGACAGCCATTATTATATTGATTTGCGCTGTAAGTCTTCTGCTGCTGAGCTTATTCATACATAGGATCATAAAACATTCACTTTCACCGATTTCTTATGTGATGAAGCTGGCCGATAAAATGCGGCGCTGTGATCTGACAGAAACTGCAATGGACGAACAGATGAAGCTTTCAGATGATGAGCTGGGGCAGCTTGTACATATATTTAAAGAAGTCAGCGATGGACTGACAGCAATCATTCAGGATATCAACTATTGTCTCGGCAACATGGCTGCGGGAAATTTCCGTGTAAATTCCCAATGCGAGACACTATATGTGGGAGGCTACAGTTATGTTTTGCGTGATATGAAAAAAATCAGGGAAAAGCTGAGTGATACGCTGCTTCATATAGAAGAATCCTCAGAACAAGTGCAGACCGGTTCTAACCAGGTGGCGGACGGTGCGCAGGCGCTTGCGCAGGGATCTGCAGAACAGGCGTCATCTATCCAGGAACTGGCTGCAACGATTACAGAACTTTCCGGCCGCATTAAGAATAATGCCGATGATGCTGCAGCTGCAAATACAATTGCCAAAGAGGCCGGTACAGATGTAATGGAAAGCAACAGCCATATGCGGAGTTTGCTGGATGCTATGGAAGAAATTAAAAGTGCATCTGTCGAGATCGGAAAAATTATCAGTACAATTGACAGTATTGCGTTTCAAACCAATATTCTGGCTCTGAATGCAGCAGTGGAAGCTGCACGTGCAGGCTCAGCCGGAAAAGGGTTTGCTGTTGTTGCAGATGAAGTTCGGAATCTGGCCTCCAAGTCATCAGAGGCAGCCAAAAATACAACTGCTCTGATACAAAATTCTGTCTCTGCAGTGGAAAATGGCAGCAGACTGGCAAATGCAACTGCAGAATCCATGGAAAAAGTTGTGGAGCGAGTACATGGCATGGAGCACAAAATTAAAAATATTGCGGCTGCTTCTGAGGAACAGACGGATTCCCTTACACAGATCAGCCGAGGAGTTGAGCAGATTTCATCTGTTGTACAGGCGAATTCTGCGACCGCAGAAGAATCAGCCGCAGCCAGTCAGGAACTTTCCGGCCAGGCAAACCTTCTGAAATCCTTAATGTCGCATTTTACTTTACAAAGCAAGACTGATTATAATTCTTCTGATCAGGCTTAAATAGTGCTTGCGCATAACGGAATTTTGTGCTAAAATGTTGAAAGTTATTACGGGCGGTCCTCTGGTACAGAAGAAAACCACGAACGTCTTGGAGGGAAGGAGGAAATGAGTAATGGATGTAATGCAGTCAATTACACAGGAGTACTTGAGACAGGATATCCCTGCGTTTAATGTGGGAGATACCGTAAAGGTTCACATTAAAATTAAAGAAGGATCCAGAGAGAGAATCCAGATTTTTGAAGGCTTTGTACTGAAGAAACAGCACGGCGGAATCGGCGAAACTTTTACCGTAAGAAGAATCGCTTCCGGCGTAGGTGTAGAAAAGACATTCCCGCTTCACTCACCGCTGGTTGAAAAAATCGAAGTTGTGAGAAAGGGCGATGTGAGAAGAGCAAAACTCTTTTACATGCGTGAAAGAACCGGGAAAGCTGCTAAAATCAAAGCAAAAGACGAAGCAGAAGCATAATTTGGAAATCATAAGGGGAACCGAAAGGTTCCTCTTTTTCGTACAGGAGACAAACGGATGGAGAATATAAACTGGTACCCGGGTCATATGAAAAAAACCAGGGAACTGATACAGGAAAATTTAAAGCTGGTGGATGCCGTGGCAGAGGTAATTGATGCCCGCATTCCCCATTCCAGCAGAAACCCCATTATTGATGATATTGTAAAAAATAAAAAGCGGATTATAATTCTCAATAAGAGCGACTTGTCTGACAGGGAGGCAAATCAGGAATGGAGCAGGTATTTTAAAGAAAAGGGAAATCTGACTCTTGCTATGAATTGTATGTCGGGTACAGGGGTTTCTCAGCTTTTGAAACTGCTGGGAAAGCTGCAGGAAGAAAAAAACAGCGGAAAGGAAAGAAAAAAGCCTTACCGCATTATGATCGTAGGGGTGCCGAATGTAGGAAAATCCTCACTGATCAATCGCCTGACCGGGAAAAAAAGTGCGCAGACAGGTGACCGGCCGGGCGTAACAAGGGGCAAGCAGTGGCTCAATCTGCAGGGCGGGATTCAGCTTCTGGATACGCCGGGGATTTTGTGGCCGAAATTTGAAGATCCAAAGGCAGGTCTGAATCTGGCTTTCTGCGGCGCTATCAAAGACGAAGTGCTGGATGTGGCAACTCTGGCCCTGGAGCTGATTTCTGTCCTTCAGAAGGAATACAGGAGCCTTCTGGAAGCAAGATACAAATTAGAAGCAGTTTCGGAAGCACCGCTTGATACGATGGAACAGATTGCAAGAAAAAGGGGCTGCATACTTCCGGGGAAGAAAATTGATTATGAAAGAACAGCAAATGTAGTTCTGGATGAGTTTCGGGCAGGAAAAATCGGAAATATTACCCTTGAGAGGCCGGACCATGAATAAAGAAGAACGATTAGCCTTTCAGAAGCAGAGGCTGGAAGAAATGAAACATTTTGAAGCGGAGTTGTGCGGAGAGCAGGCGCAGTACATCGCAGGCGCCGATGAAGCAGGAAGAGGACCGCTGGCAGGCCCGGTGGTGGCAGCAGCTGTAATCCTGCCTCGTGATTTTCAAGTTTTAGGGATTGACGACTCCAAGAAGCTGACAGAAAAGAAAAGGGAGGCGCTGTTTCCTGTAATCAAAGAACATGCCCTTGCTTACGGAATCGGGATTGCAGAGCATGACAGAATTGATGAAATCAATATTCTGCAGGCAACAAAAGAGGCCATGACACAGGCGGTGATGGAGGCTGCGGCAGGATTAAAAGAAGCAAAAGGCATAGAACCGGATCATGTCCTTTTGGATGCATTGGAGCTGGAAGCAATACCCTTTCGGCAAAGCGCTGTTGTGAAAGGCGACAGCAAGAGCCTGGCCATTGCTGCAGCATCTGTTCTGGCAAAAGTTACAAGAGACCGGATCATGACAGAATATGCAGCACAGTACCCGGGATACGGATTTGAAAAAAACAAAGGATATGGGACAAAAGCCCACTATGAGGGTCTGCGGGCACTGGGCACATGCCCGATTCACAGGCTGACATTCTTGAAAAATTTTTTGGGCTGAAAAACCTTGTCAAAAAAAAAGGTAAATGATATCATTTTTTTGTCTATTAATGCAGGGTTTTAGTTAGAGTAAAAAGGAGGAACTGCCATGGAATTCAAAAGCGACATTCAAATCGCACAGGAATCGGAAATGAAAAATATTAGAGAGATCGCAGAAGCTGCGGGGCTGGATGAGAAGTACATCGAGCTTTACGGAAACTATAAAGCGAAGGTGGATTATAATCTGCTGGAGGAAAAGAAGGACGCACCGGATGGAAAGGTGATTCTGGTAACTGCCATTTCGCCTACACCAGCGGGAGAAGGAAAGACAACGACCACAGTGGGTCTGGCAGATGCTCTGAAAAAAATTGATAAAAGTGTCTTTGTGGCATTAAGAGAGCCATCTTTAGGACCTGTATTTGGTGTAAAGGGCGGTGCAGCAGGAGGCGGCTATGCGCAGGTAGTTCCTATGGAAGACATCAACCTCCATTTTACAGGGGATATGCATGCCATCGGTGCGGCAAACAACTTGCTGGCCGCTATGCTGGACAACCATATTCAGCAGGGAAATGCACTGGGCATTGACCCGAGAAAAATTACCTGGAAGAGATGTGTGGATATGAATGACCGCCAGCTCCGTTTTGTCACAGACGGTCTGGGGGGGAAAGCCAACGGTACGCCGAGGGAAGACGGATTTGACATTACAGTAGCCAGTGAGATTATGGCGATTTTGTGTCTGGCAAGTGATATCGAAGATTTGAAAAAAAGAGTCTCCAATATTATTGTAGGCTATACCTACGGGGATGAGCCTGTAACTGCAGGACAGCTGAAGGCACAGGGCGCTATTGCGGCGCTTTTGAAAGACGCACTTAAGCCGAATCTGGTTCAGACGCTGGAGCATACGCCTGCATTTATTCATGGCGGACCTTTTGCAAATATTGCTCACGGCTGCAACTCTATTATGGCTACCCGTATGGCGATGAAAATGGCGGATTATGTGGTAACAGAAGCAGGATTTGGTGCAGATCTGGGAGCGGAAAAGTTCCTGGATATTAAATGCCGCATGGCGGGAATCACGCCGTCAGCAGTAGTGGTAGTGGCGACGGTTCGGGCGCTGAAGCATCACGGCGGAGCTGCGAAGTCGGAATTGGGACAGGAAAATCTGGAAGCACTGGAAAAGGGACTTCCGAACCTGCTGCAGCATGTTGAGAATATTACGCAGGTATATGGACTGCCGGCAGTTGTGGCAATCAATCGCTTCCCTACAGATACAGAGGCGGAACTGGAACTGGTTGAAGCAAAATGCAGGGAGCTGGGCGTTAATGTGGCACTCAGCGAAGTATGGGGCAAAGGCGGTGAAGGCGGAATCCGTCTTGCAGAGGAAGTGGTTCGTCTGTGCGAAATGCCGGGCAGCTTCAAGCCTTCATATGAGCTGAATCTTTCTATTGAAGAAAAGATTCGCCGGATTGCGACCCGCATTTACAGAGCTGATGATGTAGACATCCTGCCTGCTGCAAGAAAGCAGCTGGAACAGCTGGAAAAACTGGGATTTGGTGATCTGCCGATTTGTGTTGCAAAGACACAGTACAGTTTTTCTGATGATCAGACGCTTCTGGGAGCGCCGAGAGGTTTCCGCCTTACGGTGCGCAATCTGAAGGTGTCTGCGGGAGCAGGATTTATTGTGGCGCTGACCGGAAATATTATGACGATGCCGGGTCTTCCGAAAGTGCCTGCTGCAGAAAAGATCGATGTGGATAAGACCGGGAAGATTATTGGGCTGTTTTAGGCGCAGCGCGTATGGAGATTGAGCGGTAATATTGAATAAAAAAGAAGCTTCTAGTGCAACTGTAATAGAAGCTTCTTATGATCATTATATGAACTGTATGCTTTTAAATTTGGTTGATATATACACAATCAAAGGCGTGATTCCCAATACACATAATGTAAAATAATCATCAAACAAATAGTAGCAGAAGGTCAGCAAGCTTGTCTGATTTTCAGAGAACAGCACCTCTTTTCCAAAAAAGCTGAAAGTCCAGTAACCGCTAAAACAGTTTCTTGCAATCATATACAGCATGAAAAAGTACAGAAGAAATCCAAGACAATGTTTCCTTACCGGAATGCCGGATTGCAGCAGCATGTCTTTCAGTCCATTACGTTTTAGCAGGCGGAAAAGAAAGATAATTGCCGGCATGCATAGTAAAAAATAAAACAGCATGTCAATTAAAAAAATCATATCACTTGAAAATTGCTCGTTTTGTACATATGTATATACACTTGCATGTACGAACTGGATCAAGCAGATGTATAGTATAGAT
>CAUWJW010000046.1:0-13970 GCA_963558985.1 uncultured Clostridia bacterium
TGGATGAAGAAATTAAGAAGTTTGGAGTAGCCAAAACCCAGAATGATCCTTATTCTGAAATCGATGTTGGAAAAGTAAGAATTACAGCGAAGAGTCATTGTTAAGGATGGGGGAGAAAATCCCCCCAAAAATAGTATTAAAAAGTAAAAATTATTGTGTTTATTTGAGAGATAGTCAGATATAAAGGGAGACAAATGTGGTTAACATATAATTCAATATGTGTTAAGATTTAATGATGGAGATATTGTTTGTAAGGGTATTTTATGTTTGAATGTAAGAACAGAAATATTTAGTTCGGTTTGACAGCTTAAGTGGGAAAAAGTATAATGAAATAATAAATATTTTATGAATTATGTTACAAAAGAGGAAGATAAAGATAATGAATAGAAGCCAATATTTCAATTATATTGAAGAGAAAATAAATTATTTATCATACCGTATTAGCAAACGCGGAAAGATAAATCTTCTAGATTTAAATATCTATTCAGAGACCTTCTTTGCTGAAATGATCAATATACTTTTAAAATTCAATTTAAAAAATATGAATGCCATACAGCAAAATATTGAAGGAATAGATTTGATTGACCATAAAAATAAAGTGGTTGCGCAGGTTTCGTCAACAAATACGAAACAAAAAATCGAAAGTTCTTTAAAAAAGAAAATTATGGAAAATTATAAAGACTATAGATTTGTGTTTATTCCGATTGTTGGCGAATCTGATGGATTAAAAGCAAAAAAATTTGCTAATCCTTATGGAATAAAGTTTAATCCAGAAGAGGACATTTATGATATAAAAGCTATTTTAAATTTAGTTTTAAATATGAAAATCGGCGACCAGCAGAATTTTTATACATTTATAAAAGAAGAATTAGGAAATACAGTTGATGTAGTAAAAGTAGATACAAATTTAGCAGCAATTATAAATATATTGTCAAAGGAAAATTTGGTGAATGTGCCGGATTCTCCTGAGATTAATCATTTTGAAATAAACAGAAAAATAGAGTTTAATAATTTACAAAATGCAAAAATGACAATAGATTTGTATAAGGTTTATTATAGTAAACTTGCGGAAAAATACACAGAATTTGATAGGCAGGGTATGAATAAAAGTCTATCTGTTTTTTCTGTCTTATCTAACCAGTATGTTAAATTACAGAATGAAAAACAAGATGATGTTGATATATTTTACTCTGTGATTAATAATGTTATTGAAATTATACAGAATAGCAAAAATTATATTGAGATTCCATACGAAGAATTAGAAATGTGTGTATGTATAATAGTAGTAGATGCATTTATAAGATGTAAAATATTTAAAAATCCAGAGGGGTATAGTCATGTTATTACCAGATAATATACAACCAGAACTAAGTATATATTATAATGGCTCATTGGTTTTAGCTGAATTAAAAAAGAAAAATCATCAAACAATTATAGCATTATACTGTTCTTTAAAGATTACAGGTATGTCATTTGCCACTTTTTTGTTATGCTTGGATTGGTTATATCTTATAAATGCGGCAGAAGTTGATGAGAAAGGGTGCATAAACTTATGTATTTAAAAAGATTGACGATAAAAACTCCCGAAAAAGTATTAAGAGAGATGGAATTCCATGCAGGTTTAAATTTAATTATTGATGATACGAAAGATGTGTCAACGAAAACTACAGGCAATAATGTTGGGAAGACAACGGTGTTGAAACTAATTGATTTTTGCCTGGGGGCAAACCCTAAGATTATATATACAGATACTGAAAATAAGAAAGACACATATGAGGCAGTAAAGACATTCCTAATAGAAGAACAAGTGAGTATTATTTTGTTGCTGATCGAAGACATTAACAATCCAAATTCGAAAACGGTTGAGATTATGAGGAATTTTTTGAGTCGAAAAAAAGCGATTCGAAGAATTAACGGAAGAGATGTTTTGGAAAAAGAATTTGAGGATGAACTTGAAAAAAATCTTCTGCCAGGAGTTTTTGCGCAAAAACCGTCTTTTAGACAGATTATTTCGCACAATATTAGATATAAAGATGAAAGTATTAATAAGACTTTAAAAACGTTAGATAAATATACGTCAGATGTAGAATATGAGACTTTATATTTATATCTCCTAGGGTGTACGGATGATGATGGGGCGCAGAAACAAATTTTAACAGCTAAGATATCACAAGAACAAAATTTTAAAGATCGTTTGGAAAAAAAGCAAAATAAAACGTCATATGAACTTGCGTTGGGTTTAATTGAAGATGAGATTGCTGAACTAAATAGAAAGAAAGAGACATTCAATATAAATGAGTCGTTGGAGCAGGATTTAGAAGAACTAAATAATGTGAAATATAATATTAATAAAGTGAGTTCTCAAATCAGTAAAATGGAAATTAGAAGAAATTTAATTCAAGAAGCGCGAAAAGAACTTGAAAATAATATTTCTGCTATTGATACACAGCAATTAAAAGTGTTATATCAAGAAGTAACTTTAAATATTAAGGAAGTACAGAAATCATTTGAGGAGTTGGTGACATATCATAACAAAATGATTTTGGAAAAGGTAAAATTTATTTCACAAGATTTACCTGAGTTAGAAAATAAATTGAAAAGTTTAAAGAATGATTTGAATAATTTGCTTTTGGAAGAAAAACGGCTCAGTAAGAAGATTTCTAAAGGTGATACTTTTGAAGAGTTAGAAAAAGTAATAGCAGAGTTAAATGAGAAGTATAGGATAAAAGGAGAATACGAAAGTACGATAGCTCAAATAACAGAGGTTGAGGATAATATAGATGATCTTAATAAACAGATAGATCAAATAGATAATATTCTTTTCTCAGAAGAATTTGAACAAAAATTAAAAGAACAAATAAAAAAATTTAATAGATTTTTTTCTTCAGTTTCTCAGGAGTTGTATGATGAAAGTTATGCGCTTACATATGAGAAAGCAAAAAATAAGAAAACGGGGAAATTAGTATATAAGTTTAACTCATTCAATGCAAATATGAGTTCAGGAAAAAAGCAGGGAGAAATTTTATGCTTTGATTTGGCATATTTATTATTTGCAGAAATAGAAGGGATACCTTCTATGAGATTTTTATTGAATGATAAAAAAGAGCTAATGCATGATCATCAGTTGATTAAGGTTGCTGAATATGTAAAGAATAAAAATATGCAATTAGTGATTTCTATTTTGAAAGATAAATTACCAGAAAAAGCATTGGAAGCAGCTCATATTGTTGTTGAGCTATCGCAAGAGGAAAAGTTATTTAAAATCGAACAAAATAAATAAGAATTTTGGAAGTTTTAAGTTAGAAGAGATTATTTCATATATTATCTGAGAATAGTGTTTTTAAAAAATTAGATATAATTGTTTCCGGTTTATAGAGTTGGGAACGAAAGTCCCCCAAATGGAGCGGTCTAATCCCCCAAAACAGAAAAAACAGGCTGAGAAAAGCTGAGGAACTTTGGTTTTGGTGTCCCCAGATATATAGTTGGGGGAATTGGAACAAATGAGTAGTAACGAGAAGTGAAAATTACCGTGTTTACTACATGTTTAATAAGATATGAGGGGAAATGTCGCAGATCAGGCTGGAATGTAATTCAGAAGTTGCAAAACAGATGGGAAACTAATTTCCTAGATAACATGAACTTTAAAACCCTTGAAAAGCTCAGAAAATGGGCATTTTCAAGGGTTTTTTGCGGTTTTAGAGAAATTCATAAATTATCGTAAAATACCGTATTTTATCATTAGATTTTTTGAGGTTTTTCGGGAGGAGTTTCATGCTGTAGCAGAAAAGTTTACTTTTACACAACAATAAATTACAATCGATGTGTGAAAGTAGTGAAAATATTAGATTTTCTGGATCTGAGATATGTTTTGCTTGATGGAATTTGGAATTCTGTATAAAAAGAAGCAGAGTATCATAATATAAAATTGTAATTGCATTTTCTACATGTTTTATGTAGAATGTAATTAGAAAAGCTGTGCATCAGCGGTGGGTTGACACCTAAAATCTGATACGTTTTCTGAACGAAGATGTCGGAGGTTGGCAGGCAACGGAAAAACTTGTTATTTTCCAGACACAGGGGCTGGAGGTTGGCAGACAACGGAAAAATCAACCATGAAAAGGGAGTGTTTAGTGCCGCGGCATGAACATTCCTTTTCTAAACTTCACAAGATAAGGAAAAAGTTATGGATAAAAGACGTGCAATACAGATTATGACAAAAGCGTCACAACTTTATAAAGAAAATTTGGAAGATCAAAAAGTTTTGTTTCTGTACGGATTACTGAAAGTCTTTTACATAGTGCAGTTCCATCAGATTATGAATATAAATTAAAAGAAAGCAAGTAGAATTATAAACGTAGTGAGGTCATTACATTTAGCAGTCAGTTTATAGAGAAAAAAGGACTTCATATAGATGGCGATTTGTTCAAAGATAATGCACAACATGTGAGAACTGCTTTAGTTGCTGCAAGTGCAATATTTTCAGATGGGGGGATAAGAGAAAATCTGAATATTTAGAGAAAATAGTTTTGGATGCTTTGAACTGTGGAGGATATATTTATATGTATTATAAAGAAAATCGTTTATGCTATGAGGAATATGCTAAACTTCGTGAAAGTGTTGGTTGGATAAACTTTTCAAGAGAACAAACGGAAAGGTCTCTTAAAAATAGCTTATATACCGTATCAGTAGAAGAAGATAATCAGGTAGTTGCTATGGGAAGGCTGATCGGTGATGGAACGTACTACATGATAGTTGATGTTGTAGTGCATCCGGCTTATCAACGAAGGGGGATTGGCAGTAACATACTTGATAGAATAATGGAATATGTCGATAACGAAACACCGGACGGAGGGCGATCCAGTATACAATTAATTTCGGAAAAAGGGAAAGAATCGTTCTATGAGTCAAAAGGATTTAAGCGAATCCCGCATAAATTTTGTGGTTCAGGTATGAGGAAAGTTATTTGGAAAGTACCTGGAAAATAACCTTTGGCACAGATTGTAGTTATTTACGGAAAAGAGAAAGTGAAAATTATGAATTGTGCAGTTTTATGAATTGAAAAACGGAAGAAAAAAAGAATCTCTCGCAGAATATCAGGTATGGAACTTGATTTCTGAGGGAGATTTTTTATTTAGAATTAAAAACAAGCATTGACTGGTAATTCCGTTTTTGTGTGCTGGAGGAGACACTGATGTGGGTATCTGTTATATAGGATTCGGATGGAGAGATGATATTCGAAAGATAAAAATAAAAAATATTAGTGAAATTATTGTACTGATATAATTGCAAACTATTTTTTGAAACTGTTTTTAACAGATATATTGTGGAAAATACACAAAAAATAAAATTAAAAATAAATAAAATGCACAAAATGGATTATTTACTTAGTAAAAATATTGACTTTTTACTAAGTAAATATTATAATGCAACTATACTAAAAGCGAGGAGGAAACGATATGAAAAAGAAACTGGTGGGAATGCTTATTTTAGCAATGACAGCGACAACAATTTTAGGCGGCTGTGGCAGCAAGGAAGAAAAAGAAGAGGCAAGTGACGGAAAAGTGAAGATTCGTTTTGCTTCCTGGGACACAGCAGAGGATGTAGACCGTCAGCAGAAACTGGTAGATCAGTTTAATGCAGAGCATGATGATATTGAAGTGACACTGGAGGCATACGGAAGTGATTTTGATACGAAGATCAGTGCGGGTATGGGTTCAGGTGATACACCAGATGTGATGTATATGTGGAATTATCCTGCATATGCAGACGGACTGGAACCGTTAGACTCTTATATCGAAAAAGAGGGGGAAGATTATAAGTCTAATTTCTATGATACATTGTGGAACTACAACTCACTGGATGATACAACTTATGGGATCCCAGTAGGATTTACAACACACGCATTGTTTTATAATAAAGATTTGTTTGCAGAGGCTGGAGTTGCAGAACCGACAAACGACTGGACATGGGATGACCTTCAGAAAGCAGCAAAGACTATTTATGAGAAATGCGGGGTCAAAGGGTTCTCCTTCCAGATGAAGCCGGATCCATATGATTTTGAGATGTATTTATGGAGCAACGGGGCAGCTTACACAGATGAAGATGGCAATCTTGAGAAAAATCTGAACTCTAAGAAATCAGAAGAAGTATTTGAAATGTTCCAGGAGATGGAAAAAGAAGAATACGCAGTTGCCACAGAGAAAACTGGTACAGATGAATTCCGTGCAGGAAATACAGCGATGTATGTATATGGATCCTGGGCGATTGATTCTCTGGAAGAGGACAGTATGAATTATGGTGTAGTAAATATCCCATCATTTGCAGATGCAGATCATCCGTCCGTAAGTATTCTGAGTTCTTCAGGAATTTCTATCTCAAAGGATTCAAAGCATAAAGAAGAGGCATGGGAATTTGTAAAATTCTGGACAAGTGAAGAGATGAATAAAGAAAGAATTGGTCTGGAGCTTCCGGTGTTAAACAGTGTTGTTGAATCTGAAAAGATTATGGAACAGCCACAGTATGCACCGTTCTACACGATGCTGGAGCAGAGTGACGGCTATACACCTGCAAGTTTTATCATTGATGAATGGTCAGAATTATCAGAAAGTCTGTCTTTATCTTTTGAACAAGTGTTTAATCCAAGTGTGCTGGAAAAACCATCTGATGTACTGGATGAAGCCGCACAGCAGTAAGAAAATGATAAAGGAACCCGAATGGGAGGAAAGAGAGAATGAAACAAAAGAAATTTCTGAAAACGGCAACTCCGTATCTGTTTATTATGCCGTGGATCATTGGATTTGTAGTCTTTACAGTAGGACCTCTGATCTTATCTCTGATCATGAGCTTTTTTGACTGGCCGCTGACAGCCACACCGGAATTCAGGGGGCTTGGCAATTACATTGAAATGTTCACAAGTGATAAGCAGTTCTGGAAATCACTGACAATCAGTTTGAAATATGCAGCAATCTTTGTGCCGCTGAACATGGGAATTGCATTGTTCCTTGCAATGCTGATCACGCAGCCGGTCAAAGGTGTGAAAATTTATCGTACGATTTTCTATATTCCGGCAGTTATCTCCGGTGTCGCAACATCGATTATCTGGGGATGGATCTTAAACGGAGAGTATGGAGTGTTAAACTATCTGTTATCTCTTCTTGGGATTGAAGGGCCGAAATGGCTTGTAGATCCGGCATGGGCATTATTTGCAGTTGTGCTTGCCAGTGCGTTTGGTGTCGGTACGATGATGTTGATTTTTTATACGGATATAAAAAATATTCCGATTGATGTGTATGAGGCAGCTTCTATCGATGGGGCAAGTCCGGCAAGACAGTTTTTCAGTATCACACTGCCGATCATCACACCGACAATTTTATTTAACCTGATCACTTCGATCATCAGTTCTTTCCAGCAGGTAACACTCGTTATGCTGCTCACGGGAGGAGGACCGTTGAAATCAACTTATTTCTATGGGCTATATACATACAACAATGCATTCAAGCATCATAAACTTGGATATGCCAGTGCAAATGCATGGGTTATGTTCATCATCATCCTGCTTTTGACGGCTCTTGTATTTAAATCTTCTTCCGCATGGGTATTTTATGAGACAGAGGCAGGCGGAAGTAAGAAACAGAAGAAACACAAAAGAGGGGGTAGAAAATAATGAAAATGTCAAAAAAATCAAAAGTCATTATTTATACATTGCTGACACTTGTTGCCGTTTACTTCCTGGCACCTTTTGTGTACATGTTGTTTACGACCTTTAAAACAGAGGCAGAGGCAATCGCCTACCCACCGAAACTTTTCCCGGAAGAATGGCTTTTTGGAAATTTTAAAGAAGCCTGGGAGGCACAGCCTTTCGGAACTTATTTATTTAACTCAATTCTGGTAACAGTTGGCACAACAGCCGGACAGGTACTTTCCTGCTCTCTTGTTGCGTATGGATTTGCCAGATACAATTTTAAGGGAAAAAATATTCTGTTTATGATCCTTCTCTCTACAATGATGATTCCGTGGGATGTTACAATGATCCCACAGTATATGGAATTTAAGGCGTTTGGATGGATCAATACGTTAAAACCGCTGATCATTCCGGCATGGTTTGGATCTGCGTATTACATATTTTTGATGAGACAGTTTTTGATGGGAGTACCGAGGGACTTCGAGGAAGCGGCACGAATTGACGGTGCGAATGCATTTCAGATTTACTGGAAGATCTTTATGCCGATTCTGAAGCCGTCCCTGATCCTGGTCGGTGTATTGAATATGATCAGTGTATGGAACGATTATCTTGGTCCGTTGATTTTCTTACAAGACAGAAGCAAATATACACTGGCGCTTGGACTTGCTTCCTTTAAGGGTGTGCATGAGACACAGATTATTCCGATGCTCTGTATCACTGTCATCATGATTATTCCGCCAATTCTGATTTTTATTTTTGCTCAGAAGTATATTGTGGAAGGTACAAGTGGTTCAATTAAATAAGAAGAACGTGCAGGGAATCTGTTTCACTGATGGACTGGCAGGTAAGGCCGTTTAGAGGAAATGGATTCCTGCAGAACTAGAAAAAGAAGACAAGGAGATTTATATATGGTAAGGCGAGAGAGAAAACGATGGGAAGATATCGCAGTGGAACAGATTGGAAGACGAGAAGCGAGGACTGCTTTCTACCGGGATTCCGCTCCAAAAATGATGTTAAATGGAACGTGGGATTTTTTGTATCTGGAGGCGCCGGAATTATCTCCTGAAGGGTTTATGAATAAAGGAATAAGCAAAGAGGGATGGGATCAGATTGATGTCCCATCCGTTTGGCAGTTACGAGGATACGATCATATGCACTATACAGATGTGCTTTATCTGTTTCCGGTCAACCCTCCGTTTGTTCCGACAGAGAACCCGACAGGAATTTATAAGAAAACAATAGTTCTGGATGAAGACTGGATAAACAATGATACAATTTTAAAATTCCACGGAGTAGACAGTGCGTTTGATGTGTGGGTAAACGGTGTTCATGCCGGATACAGCAAGGTCAGCAGACTTCCAAGTGAATTTGATATTACAGAGCTTGTGGAAGCAGGAGAAAATGACATCACAGTCCGGGTTTATAAATGGTCAGACGGAACCTATCTGGAAGATCAGGATATGTGGTGGATGTCTGGGATTTTCCGGGATGTGGAACTGATCAACGAACCGAAAAACAGTATTCTGGACTGCGTTGTCGAAGGAACGCTGGATGACAGCTACAAAAACGGAATTTTAAATGTTTCTGTTAAAACAAAGCAGGATGTGCTGCTGGCCTGGAAACTGGAAAAAGACGGACAGACGATCGCAGAGGGTACATGCCAGACAGTGGAAAATAGAGCAGACTGGTCAGAAAATGTTGGAGAAGTCAGACCGTGGACAGCAGAGACGCCGGAACTTTATGTGCTGACGGTCTCTCTGGGAGATCACGAAGTGCAGGTCAGAACCGGATTTAGAAGAATTGAGATTATAGACAATAATTTCCGCGTCAACAATACAGTCATTCTGTTAAACGGAGTGAACCATCATGATTACAATCCGAAGGGAGGAAGATGTGTCACCTATGAACAGACAAAGGCAGATATTGTTTTGATGAAGCAGCACAATATCAATGCCGTGCGCTGTTCTCACTATCCGGCCAATGAATATCTCTACGATTTGTGCGATGAATATGGATTGTATGTAATTGATGAGGCGGATCTGGAATGTCATGGATTTGAGTGGACCGGGAATTACAAGTGGATCACAGATGATCCGGAGTGGAAAAAATCCTATGTGGACCGAAGTGTGAGAATGGTGAAACGTGATCGCAATCATCCATGTATCATTATGTGGTCGATGGGAAATGAGTCCAGCTTTGGATGCAACTTCCGCAGTGCGGCAGAGGCAATCCGCAAGCTGGATGACACAAGACTTGTTCACTATGAGGGAGACTTCGAGGCAGAAGTGACTGACGTTTACTCTACGATGTACACAAGATTAAAACCGCTCAAAGAGATTGCAGAATATCAGATAAAAGGCGACAAACCGCATGTGATGTGTGAATACGGACATGCGATGGGAAATGGACCGGGGGGTCTCAAAGAACATCAGGAGCTGTTCCGGAAATGCAAAAGACTTCAGGGCGGATTTATCTGGGAATGGTATGATCACGGAATCTACACAGAAGAAGACGGACATGAATATTATCGTTATGGAGGTAATTATGGAGATTTTCCGACAAATGGAAACTTCTGTATTGACGGACTTCTGATGCCGGACCGCACTCCGTCCCCGGCACTGGCAGAATATAAGCAGGTGATCGCACCGGTGGAAGTGACAAAGGTACCGGGAAAATATAGAGAAATCCAGCTGAAAAATTATTATGATTTCCGAAATCTGTCCCATCTGGAACTGAGATGGTGGATTCAGGCAGAGGATCAGACCGTGCAGGAAGGAAGAATTACAGAGCTTGTGGCAGAACCTCAGGAGACACAGAAGATTCAGATTCCATATACACCGTTTGAGGCGGAGAAAAATGTGGATTACTATTTAAATATTTCTATCTGTGAGAAAGAGGAAACACTTTATGCGCCGGCAGGTCATGAACTTGTAAGAGCACAGTTCCCGATGGAAATCCACGCAGAGGTACTGGAGGAACGTCCGCAGGGAGAAACACTTCAGGTCACAGAAGAAAAAGGAATCCTGACGGTACAAAACGAGAAGATTACAGTGCAGTTCCATTCGGTATTTGGAACGCTGCTTTCTGTTTCTTCAGGCGACAGAGAATTTTTAACTGCGGGACCAAAGATAAGTGTCTACCGTGCAACGATCGACAACGATATGTACAAAAAAGAGGACTGGATGAACAAGTATTTCCTTCAGAAGCCATGTGAGCAGACAGAATACTTCCGCTATGATGCAAAAGAAGACTGCGTGACAGTAGCGATCGGAAAATACTTCGGATGTTACAATCAGTCATGGGGATTTGTATGTGCCTATGAGTACAATGTATACTCCTGCGGACAGGTGAAAGTGACATTGAATGCAAAAACCGTACAGAACGGGAAAGAAGAACCGGCATTCCTTCCGCGCATTGGTGTTCTGATGAAAGGAAATAAAGAACTTCAGAATGCGATGTGGTACGGAAGAGGATTCGGAGAAAACTATGTGGACAGCAAAGAAGCTGCCTTTATGGGAATCTATGAGAGCAGCGTGGATGGCATGATGACAAACTATGTATATCCACAGGAGAACGGACATCGGGAAGATGTCAAATGGTTCTCGATCGGAGATGGCAAAAAGGCAATGCTCTGCACGATGGAAGCACCGCTTGGATTGAATCTGTCCAATTATACAGACGAAAGTCTGGAAAAAGCCGGCCATGCATGGCAGATGGAGAAGGCAGATGATGTGATTATCCATCTGGATTACAAACATTCCGGACTCGGAAGCAACAGCTGCGGGGAAGAACAGGTGGAACGTGCCAAAGTAAAACGTCAGGATTTCTCGATGGCATTTACACTGCAGATGATAGAGACGGGAACGGAAAAAGAGACTGCAAGAAAAAAATATCTTGACTAAAGGAGTAAAGGAAGATGATAAGAGATAGATTTTCAGAGAAATTACAGACATTGCTGGGCAGTGACGAATGGCTGATCCTTCAGGATGAATATGACGCGGCGGAGAATCTGAACTATGAGAGTCTGTTCTGTCTGACAAATGGGTATCTGGGGACAAGAGGAAGCTACGAGGAAGGAACCGTCAAGAGTCTTCCTTGTACATTTGTAAACGGTGTGTTTGACAAATCTGAGACATTTATGCGGGAACTGGCAAATCTCCCGAACTGGCTCGGAATCAGACTGTATGTGGAGAAAGAACTGATCGGGGTCGAGAATTGCAGCATTCTGGAATTTAGCCGGGTGCTGGACATGCAACATGCGATGCTTGTGAAGCGGTTTCTTCTGGAAGATAAAAAAGGAAGACAAACATTGGTAGAAGGAATCCGTTTTGTGAGCCGGGCAAATGTACACCGGATGGCAGTGAAACTGTATGTAACTCCGGTCAATTATGACGGTATCATTGAAGTGGAAAATATTGTGGATGGTTCCGTGATCAATTTTGCAGATGCGCCGCGCTTTAAAGTGAAACATACGTATCTTGTGGCAAATGAGAGGCTGGCGGAAAACGGAGTATATATTGAGTGTGCGACAAGAGATAGTCATCTTCATGTAGGAACCGGTGCGTTCCTCGATGCAGTGAGAGATGGAAAGAGTGTGATCAAGACAAGACAGTTTTATGCGTTCGGAGAACAGACCATAGAATTCCAGGATTTTGATGCAGAGCAGGGAGTGACAACAGAGATCACAAAATGTGCAAGTATTTACACAGAGCGGGATCTTCCGAAATACGAGCTGCACAGCGCTGTGAAAAACGAGATCGATGCATTTGTGCAGCGAGGATTTGAGCAGGAACTGGCAGAGCATTTCAAAGTGTACGAGGAGATGTGGAAAGAGGCCGACATCCAGATTCAGGGAGATTTTGATCTGGACCGTGCAGTGCGGTTTAATATCTTTCATCTGATGAGTACAGGAAATGAGCATGATGACCGTGTAAACGTGGGGGCAAAGTTGCTTCACGGTGAGGAGTACGGCGGACATGCTTTCTGGGATACCGAATTGTTTATGCTTCCGTTCTTTGCTTATGTGTTCCCGAAAACGGCAAAGAATCTGGAATCTTACCGCTATCGACTTCTTGATGCTGCGCGCGCAAATGCGGCAAAGAACGGATACAAGGGCGCACAGTATCCGTGGGAATCTGCGGATGACGGAACGGAGCAGTGCCCGGATTGGACAATCGAACCGGATGGAACCTGCTATCGCTGTTATGTAGCGGATTATGAACATCATGTGACGGCTGCTGTTGCCTATGGAATCTATGATTATGTGAAAATTACAAAGGACACTTCCTTCTTATTAAAGAAGGGAGCAGAAATTCTTATGGAGACAGCAAGATTCTGGGCAAGCAGATGCGAATACATTGCAGAGAAAGACCGTTACGAGATCCGTAAAGTGACGGGACCGGACGAGTGGCACGAACCGGTAGATAATAATGTGTATACGAATTACCTTGCAAAGTGGAATTTAAGATATGTGATCGCTCTGATCAGGGATTTAAAAGAGCATTACAGAGAAGACTATGACAGAATCGTGACAAAAATTTCACTGACAGAGAAGGAAATTGAAGAGTGGAATCTGGTGCAGAGTAAGATTTATCTGCCGAGAAAAGAAGGAACACAGCTGTTAGAACAGTTTGAAGGTTATTTTGACTTGCATGAAGTGACGATTCAGGAGTATGATAAAAACGATTGGCCAATCAGACCAGCCGAATTAAAGACAATGAAGACGAGGGAAACTCAGATTATTAAACAGGCGGATGTTGTCATGCTTTTGCACTTGATGGGTGAAGAATTTGATGAGGAGACGACAAAGCTAAATTACAGCTACTATGAGAAGCGTACTCTTCACGGATCTTCTTTAAGCCCGAGCATCTATTCAATCATGGGGCTGAAAGTCGGGGACGACACGAAGGCATACCGCTATTTAAGAAGAGCGGCATTCATCGACCTGATCAATCTTCAGAAGAATACAAGGGAAGGAATCCATGCGGCAAATGCAGGCGGAGTATGGCAGACAGTCGTATTTGGGTTCGCAGGGCTTTCTATCGATGCGGACGGAATTTTAAATATTTCGCCTAAGATGCCAAAAGAGTGGGAAGGAGTGACTTTCCGGATTCATTATTTAGATTCCTGGCTGGAAATCAGTATTGATGCCAAGAACGAAGCAGCTGTCAAAGTGCTGGAAGGAGCACGGACAGATGTGAAAGTGAATGGAAAACTTATGAGAGTCTAGGAGGAAACAACATGAATCATTATCTTGCGATTGCCGGGCTGGTAGTTGTGACTATTATCT
>CAUWJW010000047.1:0-13944 GCA_963558985.1 uncultured Clostridia bacterium
AAAAAAGAGGGGCAGGTGATTGAGGTTTATTCTGACAGTTCTTATCTGATGGATTGTTTTCGCAAGAAATGGTATAAAAACTGGCTGAAAAACGGCTGGAAGACGGCTGCGAAAAAGCCGGTGGAAAACAGGGATCTGTGGGAGGCTCTGCTTCCTTTTCTTGATCAGCATAAAATCCGGTTTTTCCGGGTAAAGGGGCATGTGAATCTTGACAGTCCTTCTGTGAATCTTGATAAGCTGTATGCCAAGTTTACCGAATGGAACGGGGCGCACTACACCTTTGAGGAGTTTCAGTATGTGACAGAAAAAAACAACCGGGCTGATGAGCTTGCTAATCTGGGCATTGATGCGGTTCGGGAATAAACGGCAGAGGTGTCATAATTAAAAAGCCTGCTCCCGGGCGCTTTGCAGCGCTTCCCGGAGCGGGCTTTTTCTTTTCTGTGCTATGCGCCTGCCTGCTGCTTTGCGATGCGGTAAACGGCATCAATCATAATGCGCATGTGTCTCTGGTTGTTGTAGATTCCCATGCTGGCCCGGACTGCACCTGTCCTGCCGCTGCCGATGGTTTTGTGGGCAAATCCGGCACAGTGGTAGCCTCCCCGCACTGCAATTCCAAACTCATCGTTTAATCGCGATGCAACTTCTTCACAGTCTGCGCCCGCAATGTTAAAGGTGACAATCCCTGCTTTTTTCTCGCAGTCTGCAGGACCGTAGACTGTTACACCTTTTATATTACGAAGACCTTCGTCTAAGATTTGTGTCAGTTCCAGCTGATGCCGGCGGATGGTCTGCAGGCCGATTTTTTTAATAAAGGCTGCTGATGTGCCAAGGCCGATAATCCCCGGTGCATTGACAGTCCCTGCTTCATACCCTTCCGGAAAATCCACAGGCTGGCGAATGTCCATGGATGCAGTGCCGGTTCCGCCCTCTATGAGCGGTTTCAGAGAGATTCCCTTTCTTACATACAGAAATCCTGTGCCCAAAGGTCCCAGAAGTCCTTTGTGTCCGGGAACTGCAAGCAGGTCAAAATCGTTTCCATCCATGGGAAGGTGTCCTGCGCCCTGGGCTCCGTCCCCCAGAAACAAAATCCCTTTTTCTCTGCACAGACGGGAAATGTCTCTAACAGGCATAATCGTTCCCGTTACATTGGATGCCTGCGTGCATATAACCATTCTGGTATTTGGCCGAATCGCCTTCTCGATCATGGCTGCAGAAAGGCTCCCGTCTTCTCTGCATGAAACAATGGCAGCTTCCACTCCCTGTTCTGCCATTGCGCAGATGGGCCGCAGCACGGAATTATGCTCCATGCTGGTAGTGACTACATGGTCTCCCTTCTTCAGAATCCCTTTGATTCCCAAGTTTAATGCCTCTGTTGTATTTTCTGTAAAAATAATCCCATCCGGGTTTTCTACATGGAAAAAATCCGCCAGAATTTTTCTGGTTTTGTAGATGCCTTCTGCTGTTTTTGCAGACAGATCATGGCCGGATCTCCCCGGATTGCCGCAATAGGTCCGCATGCATGCATCCATTGCTTCTATCATTTCCTTTGGTTTTGGAAATGATGTTGCTCCATTGTCTAAATAAATCATGCCATTCCTCCTAGGATACAGTATATGTGTCCGGAGAAAAAAGTTTCCCTTATTTTATTTTGAGCCGGTTAAGGCGTTCCTTGTCTTCTTTGGATATGCGGTAGGATTCTCTGATTTTCTGTATGGTTTTGTTGTGGGTAAAAGGGTCCAGTCTCTTTTGCTTTAGCAGCTGCTCTGTTTTTTGCGGAAATTTCACATAGCATACGGACAGGTTCCATGCTGCAGCCATTTTTACATAATAGTCTTCATGGCGGATGGCCGCTGTTTTTTCCAGCACTTCGTTGATGTATGCTTCTTCAATATAGTAGGAAAGGAACATGACGATGGCAAAACGCAGGAAATAGGTTCTGCTGTCGTTGAGGCATGGCTGGAGAAATTCCCATACGGTCCGGTGATTTTCTTCCTGCCGGGCAAATTTCAAGTCGCTACAGAAGGTGTCGCATACTGCCCAGTTTTGGATTCTGGGAAGAAATTCTCTGATGCAGTCAAGGCGTTTGTGTGGTTTCATGGCTGCTGTGCCTATGATCATTCCCCAGAGCATGATTTCTTCATGATACAGGGAGGTTTCTCCTGTGCCTGCGGGATTGCTCCGGCTGTTTTCCAGCTCTTCCAGGTAAAGCTGCCAGTCTGTTTTTGCGATTTTTTTTGCCAGCTTGCGGATTTCCGGGATCCGCACACCTAAGGTCTGCTCTTTTTTCAGGTTCGGTATGAGTTTGCAGTTAAAGTCTCTGTAAGGTTCTTCGGCTGCTTGCTGCAGCTGTTTTAAAATCTCTTGTCTCATCACAGTCTCCAGTTTCTGTCTGCGATCCTGCCCAGCCATGTGGATTTCACATCAATGGCTTTTTCCGGGCACATTTCCTGGCAGCAATAGCATTTGATGCATTGTTTGTAGTGATACTTGGGTTTGCCGTTTTTCATGAAAATCGCCTTTTCGTCCAGGGGACAGGACTGGATGCAGATTCCGCATCCGATGCATTTTTCTTTTTTTACATAGGGTTTTCGGTCCAGAAGGGGCTGCAGAAATCGTATGGCGTTGAGTTGTCCTTTGAATTCGATGCCTCTTTCCACTTGAAAGTCGGGGTTTCCCCACAGTTCTGCTGCCTTTTTTACGGTGATGGTTCCTTTTTCGGTTGCGATTTCAATTTCTTCTTGCCGGAGGGTGCCGATGCCGTATTCCTGTCCGTAAAGGTTTGTGGGAACCAGTTTGGGATCCAGGTCTACCAGGTGGCAGAAAACGCTGTCGAGGGCTACGGGATCTTGTGAGGCCAGGATGATGTACATGGGAACCGGGTCTCCTGACTGGGGGCCGTTTCCTTCCATTGCTAAGATGCCGTCCATGATGTGGAGCCTTGGTTTTACCAGTCTGTTCAGGTCGCCTATCATTTTTCCGAAGGCGTCTGCATTGGGGAATCGGGCGTGGGATGCGCCTTTGTTGAATCCGTAGACGCAGCCGAAGGTGTTTTTCATTGCGCCTGTGATCCGTTCCAGCTGGTGGGTTTTCATCTTGCTCAGGTTGATGATGGCGTCGCTTTCCAGTACGCCTTTGCACAGGACAAAGTGATCTGCTGCGTGGCCTTCTGGGAAGGGGATTTCCTCTCCCTGTGAAAAGTCTGCCGGGAGAATGTTCAGTTTTTCGGCTTCTTGCAGGATTCCGCATCCCTGGGCGGTCTGTTCTACGCCGATGAGGTGGTTTCCCGGGGAGTCTCCGTAATACAGGTTGTTAAATCCTGCTTCTTGCAGTGAGCGCCCGACTGCTGCGAATACTGCCGGGTGGGTGGTGCATGCCTTTTCCGGCGCTGATCTGGATAAGAGGTTGGGTTTGAGCAAAATGCGCTCGTCTTTGGAAAGCAGTGCCTCCCATCCGCCCAGCAGTTTTACTGCGGCTGCTATGGCACGGTCTACTGCTTCTTCTTTATAGTTTCTGCATTCTACAATTGCCACTGTGCTTTTCATTTCCCTGCCCCTTTCTGCTATGTTTTTGCTTGATTGTGTTTCTGTGTGATTGGTTTTCTCTGGACTTTATTATAGCACAGAAAGGGGGGCTGCGTGGAAAGGGATTGGAGCCTGAAAGGAAATGATGCTGTCTCCGGCAGGACCGCTCCCGCCACGACGCCCGCGTCCCCCGGCGGGGGCACGGGCGGAAGTTGGAGAATTTGGAACATATTTGCTTCTTCCCAGCCGGGCTGGCCGATCCGGCCCCGGCGCTTCCATATTTTATGGGGTGCGAGGCGAGAAATCAAGGAGTTTGGAACATATTTGCCGCTTCCCGGTCGAAAGTACGGCCGGGAAGTTGGGAGAGTTGGAACATATTCGCTGCTCCCCAGCCAAATCGCCCCCGGAACATGGAAAATTGCCGGTTTTTGCTGTAAGATTCTGGAATGTTAAGAAATTATGTTCCAAAAGTGTGGTATTTTATTTTCAAGAATATAAGAATCACCTATTTTTAGGAGGTTAGTTTCACCAAACAGCAATATGGTTCCAGATTTATCCGTATGTTGCACAAGTCAGTACAGGTTTCTTGCAGCAAACACGGTTCGCCTCCTGTTTTTATGGGGTGCGAGACAGGAAATCGGAAGTTTTAGAACATACCGACCGCCCCCGGCCGCTCCCCAGCCGGTCTGCCCGATCCGGCCCCAGCGCCTCCATATTTTATGGGGTGCGAGACAGGAAATCGGAAGTTTTAGAACATACCAGCCGCCCCCCGGCCGCTCCCCAGCCGAGCTGACCGATCCGGCCCCGCCGCCTCCAAATTTTATGGGGTGCGAGGCGGAAAATCAGGACTTCTGGAACATACCGGTCGCCCCCCCGCCGGGCCGGGTAACCCGCACTACAGGAAAGGGGCAGTGCCTGCGCACTGTCCCTTTCCACTTAGTTCACTTGCTTTCAATGGCGGAACAATCCCTTTAATTTTCCCCAAATACCTTTTTTCGCTTCATTTGCCGGAGCCGCCGGCAGATGAGGGTTTTCCGCCCGAAGCAGTGCCTGCCGGATTAATTCTTGCTGACAGTCTATTACCTCATTGCCTGTCTCTTTTTTCTCATACTTCCCGTCAGACCTTAAATTTCTTGCTTTCACATTATCCCGCAGCATCAAATTCAAAATATCCAGAATCTGCTTTTTAATCTCCCGATCCTGCACAGGGCACGCCACCTCCACACGCCGGTTCAGATTCCTCGTCATAAAGTCAGCAGAAGAAAGGTACATCTGCATCTCTTCCCCCCTGCCAAAGCAAAAGACTCTGGAATGTTCCAGAAAACGCCCCACCACACTGGTGACCCGAATATTCTCCGTATAGCCTTCCACCCCCGGCAGCAAACAGCAAATACCCCTTACAATAAGTTCCACCTGCACACCTGCCTGCGAAGCCTCCTGCAGCGCATCAATCGTCTTGCGGTCTGTCAGAGAATTAATCTTTACCAGAATACCGCAAGGCCGCCCCTGACGGGCTTTCTGGATTTCTCCCTGAATTAAAGCCAGAATTTTATTTTTCATACAGTTCGGCGCCACCAGCAGCCGGTCGTAATGGCCCTCCAGATTCCCCGTCGCCATATTTTTAAAATAGGCCGCCGCATCTTTTCCAATGGAAGGATCTGCCGTTATCAGCGCCATATCCGTATACAGCTTCGCCGTCTTTTCATTATAATTTCCCGTACCCACCTGCGTAATATGGCAGACCTTACCTTTTTCCATGCGGGTAATCAGGCACACTTTAGAATGGACTTTATAGTCCTGCATCCCGTAGATTACCGTGCAGCCGGCATCTTCCAGACTTTCAGACCAGTTGATATTGTTTGCCTCATCAAATCTGGCCCGCAGCTCCATAAGCACTGTAACATCTTTCCCGTTCTCTGCTGCTGTACGCAGATAGTCCACCAGCACCGCCTTTCTGGCCAAACGGTAGATGGTAATCTTGATGGAAACCACTTTCGGATCATTGGCTGCCTCACGAATGAGCTGCAAAAAAGGACTCATCCTGTCATACGGATAGGAAAGGAACAAATCCTGCTCAAGAACACGATCCATAATCCTTTCTTCCGAAACCAGCCATTTAGGAGGCTGCGGCTCAAAAGGCTCGTACATGACTTCTGCCATTCTCTGCTCAGGAAACATATCCTGCAGAGAAAACACATAGGACATTTCCAGCGGCACTTCACTTCTGAAAATCTGTTCCTTCTTCAAATGCAGCTTATCCTTCAGAAATTTTTCCGTCTTTCCATCCATTTGCTCAAAGTACTCTAAACGAACCGGAGCGAGCCGTGACCGCTTCTTCAAAACTTTTCTCATCTGGTGGCGGAAATCATCGTCCTCATCCACCAGTCCTTCCACATTAATATCTGCATTTCGAGTCACACTGATCATCGTCTTTGACTGAACCTTACAGTTTTCAAACAACTGATCCCCGTAAGCATACACGATTTCTTCCAGCAAAATATACCTGCAGTTTCCCCCCGGAAGACAAACCACCCTCTCTGCCGCAGGAACCGGTACAATCCCAAACACGGTTTTATCCCGGATCTTCAGACAAAGTACAAGATAAAGCCCCTTATTGATCAAATGGGGAAAAGGATGATGCGCATTGATAATCTGGGGAGATAAAATGGGCTGAATATAATTATAAAAATATTCTTCTGCAAACTTCTTTTCCTGAGGCTGCAGCTGCTCTATCCGAACCTTTGTGATGCCCTTTTCGGTCAGACGCTCTGCCACCCTCTTGTATATCTTGTCTTTCTTCTCATACAGCGGTGCTGTAGCTTCAAACACTTTCCCCAGCTGCTCAAAGGCCGGAACTTCTTCTGCGAGCGCTTCTTCAAGGACGCGTTCATTAAACCGGAGCCATGACAGTTCTCGGTTCTGGGTATAAATGAGTTCTTTCATTCTTTTAATATCACTTTCTTGTACAAATACCCTTCCCGAACACCATAACTGCTGACCAGAATGTTTTCACAGGAAAAGCTGCTGCAGATACTGTCCAAAATCAACATTCCCGGAATCAGCGTATGGATCCGGTCCGGAGCTACATCTAATACTTTTTTTAACGTGCTTTTTTCTTCATCTTGAAATTCTTGTAAAAGAATCGGCAGTTTTCTGCCCGGAATACTGTCGTTTTGTCTTGGCAGTCCGAACATATCATTATTCATATTCTTTACAGCCCTGATCGTTCCTCCTATCCCAAGAAGTGTATCGAATTTCCTGTCTTTGAGGAATTTTATTTTCTTCAGCTCACTTGTAACTTTTTCTCGGATGGCTTCTTCCTCTTTTTCCCTTGGAAACAGTTTGGATACATATTTTCGATAAAGAGACAGCGAACCGAAGCGCATGCTGGCGGCATCTTGTATCTGCCCCCTGTCATACACCAGAATCTCGGTGCTCCCGCCGCCGATATCAACCATGATTCCTTTGTCCAGCTCCATGGCAGCTGCAGCGCCCATAAAATCCAGGGTGGCCTCTTCATAACCGGTCAGCACATCCACTCTCAATCCGGTCTCTTCATATATGGTCTGCAGTGCTTCATCTGTATTGGAAATGTTTCGCAGGGAAGCAGTTGCAAAAACAAACAGTTTTTCAATTTGTGTGTGAGTTACCATCTCTTTGTAGGTATTCAGCACATCACAGGCCTTCTTGATGCCTCTTGCAGACATTTCGCCTTCGCTTACATAGCCAATGAGGCCTGCTGTTGTCTTGTTGTTAAACAGGGATCTGATCTTACCGTCTATTACATCGTAAATACATAATCTAATGGTATTGGACCCTACATCAATTACTCCATAAGTCATATTCGTTCTCTTTTTCTATTTTTATTATATCGATTCCCTCATCCGAATAAAGTCAAGTTTATTTAATTTTTTGTAAAATCTTTGTTAAACCCGGCTTTTCCTTGTGACAAAAAACAATTCTGCTGCCTTCTGATTGTTGACACACCACATTTTGTGATTTATTATTATCTTATATATATATTAGAAAAGAAGGAGTGCGGTAAAATGAAATATAATTTTCCGGTAACAAAAACAACATCCCCGAAGAAAAAACCTGATCCCGACAATCTCCGCTTTGGCGTAGATTTTACAGATCACATGTTTATTATGGATTATGAAGAAGGAAAGGGCTGGATTGATGGCCGTATTGTACCTTATGCGCCCCTTTCGCTGGATCCTGCAGCTGTAGTCTTTCACTATGCGCAGGAAATGTTTGAAGGCCTGAAAGCATACAAGACAAAAGAAGGCAAAGTGCAGCTGTTCCGTCCGGATATGAATGCAAAGCGGACCAACCGCACCAATGACAGACTGTGCATCCCGCTCATAGATGAAGAGCTGTATGTAGCCGCAATCAAGGCGCTCGTGCATGTAGATGCGGACTGGATCCCGCAGAAGGAAGGCACTTCCCTTTATATCCGCCCGTTTATCATTGCCGATGAACCGTTCCTGGGCGTAAGGCGTGCAAATCACTATAAATTCATTATCATTCTGAGTCCTGTAGGACCGTACTACGTAGGCGGCCTGACTCCGACTAAGATTTATGTGGAAGACAAATATGTACGTGCTACAGACGGCGGCACCGGAGAGGCAAAATGCGGCGGCAACTATGCAGCCAGTCTCAAAGCGCAGGAGGAGGCTCATGCAAAGGGCTATGAACAGATTCTCTGGCTGGATGGCGTAGAGCGCAGATATGTAGAGGAAATCGGCACTTCCAACGCCTTCTTTGTCATTGATGATGAGGTAATCACAGCTCCCCTTGACGGAACTATCCTGCCCGGAATTACAAGAGACTCTGTCATTGCGCTGCTCAAGAAGGAAGGTATTAAGATTACAGAGAGAAGACTCGCCATTGATGAAGTTGTACAGGCTTACAAAGATGGAAAATTCCAGGAAATGTTTGCTTCCGGAACAGCTGCAGTCATTTCTCCTGTAGGAGAACTTTGCTACAAAGGCGAAAAAATGACCATCAACAATGGAGAAATCGGACCTGTTGCACAGAAGCTTTATGACACACTTTACGGAATCCAGACCGGAAATGTGGAAGACACTATGGGCTGGACAGTAGAAGTAAAATAATCGAAAAAAACAGAGCTGCCGCTTTAACGAAAGCATTTCGTCAGAGCGCAGCTCTTTTTGCATGACTAAAATCCCGGCAGGCAGTTTCTTTCCGGGCAGTTTCTTTCCAAACCGCTTCTTTCTATCCCTGCGCTCTCCCCTGCACCAGGTCAAAGCCTTCTGCCATCAGCTGCTCTTCAATGAGCTTTGCCTGCGCCGAATCTCTTGTTTCCATTACAATCTTCAAAAAACAGCTGTTGATATCCATATTGGGATCACTGTTGTCGTGATGGACAGCAACAACATTTCCCCCGCACCTGCTAATAATCTCACTGACCCCCACAAGCTGCCCCGGCTTATCCATCAGCGCTATGGTAAGAGTATTTCGTCTTCCGCTCATAATCAGACCGCGGGTTATCACTCTGTTTAAAATATTCACATCAATATTGCCGCCGCTTACGATGCAGACCACTTTTTTCCCTTCGAGGGGAATCTTGTCAAACATGACAGCTGCAACAGATACTGCGCCTGCGCCTTCTGCCACCAGCTTCTGCTTTTCCATAAGGGTTAAAATGGCCGCTGCAATCTCATCTTCTGTTACAGTCAGCATTTCGTCCACATATTGATTTACCAGCTCATAAGTATGGTCTCCCGGTATTTTTACTGCGATCCCGTCTGCAAAGGTGTTGACCGATTCCAGCGATCTTCTCATGCGCCCGCACGGATTCATACATACTGGGAGCACCCAGCGCCTGCACACCGTAAACCTTGCATTCCGGCTTAAGCTGCTTGATGGCTGCTGCCACGCCGCTGATGAGTCCGCCGCCGCCAACCGGCACCACTACTGCGTCCACGTCATCCAGCTGGTCAAGAATTTCAAGCCCGATTGTCCCCTGCCCTGCAATGACATCCTCATCATCAAAGGGATGAATAAAAGTGTATCCCTTCTCCTTCTGCAGCTCCACTGCTTTGTTGTAAGCGTCATCGTAAGTGTCCTTTACCAGACAGACTTCTGCGCCGTAGCTCTTAGTTGCCTCCACTTTACTGATGGGAGCACCGTCAGGCATACAGATCAGAGAAGGAATATGATTCTTGCTTGCCGCCAGTGCCACACCCTGAGCATGATTTCCCGCACTGCAGGCAATGATCCCTCTCTCCTTTTCTTCCTGACTCAGCCGGCTTATTTTATAGCAGGCGCCCCGCACCTTAAAACTTCCTGTCATCTGCAAGTTTTCTGTCTTTAAATATACCTGATTTTTCCTGCTCAAGGCAGGCGCCAGAATCAAGTCTGTCTTTCGCACAATATCTTTCAAAGTAAATGCCGCATGATAGATCCGATCCAATGTAAGCATCGTCTTCGCCTCCTACTACTTTTTGTTATGTACTTATTTTAATGGTTTTGGCGGGATTTGCAAGGGCTTTCAATTTGCAATCCGCTGTATTTTTCATTATAATAAAGTGAAATCTTTTAGAATCGAGGATACTATTATGAAAAAGAAGCTTTTAGAACTCAGCATAAAACTAAGCTCTCTTACTATTTTCCGAGATCTTCTTGCCGATCCGGTTATTGATCATTTTCAAACGCTGGTAAAGACACTGGAAGACAGAGATCTTCAGCTGCAGGTTGATGCTTACAGCGCTTTTGCTGCCTCTCTTTATGAAGAAACATCTGATCTTGCGGTTTATATCAATGATCTGCTTCTTAACAGCGAAAATATATATGTAAGAAAGAAAGCCTCCGGTGCTTTGATTTCTCCTGCAATGGAAAGAAGTGTAAAGGCTGAGCTGGATATACTGGGCGAGCTGGCGGCTGTCACTTCCGAAGAAGTCAAGGATGCCATAGGGTGCCGCTTCTTCCTTCCTGACTGGGAAAACACAGTCTTTGATTTTCATTATGATTATAAAGAGCGGATCCTCAAACTGCCTTCCACCGGATATGGCATGTACGCAAAATATTCTGTTTTTCACTTGGAAGACGGTTTTATTGCGCCGGTAAAATATCCTGACAGCCAGACCATAGAAGATCTGTTCGGCTATGAAAGGGAGCGGGAGCTGATTATCAAAAACACAGAGGGACTGCTGTGCGGAAACGGAAGCAATATGCTTCTTTACGGCGATGCAGGTACAGGCAAAAGTTCTACCATAAAAGCGGTCTGCAACCATTTTGCTTCCAAGGGGCTGCGTCTTATTGAGGTCAAAAAGAACGAGCTTTACCGGATCCCTTATTTAGTAGAGGAACTGTCCTCCAACCCTCTGAAATTTGTTCTCTTTATTGATGACCTCAGCTTTTCCGGAAATGACGATAACTTTTCTGCCTTAAAGGCTACTTTGGAGGGCAGCGTATCTGCCTGCGGCGAAAATATTGTCATCTACGCCACCAGCAACCGGCGTCATCTTGTGAAAGAGACTATGGGCGACCGGGCAGGTGATGAGCTTCATGTAAACGATACCCTGCAGGAAACCATGAGCCTCGCCGCCCGTTTCGGTCTGACCATCACATACCAGCGCCCGGACAAAGAGGAATATCTGTCCATTGTCGAAAATCTTGCGAAGCTCATGGACGTTTCTCTTCCTCGTGAGGAGCTGTTTCAAAAGGCAGAGGCCTATGCCCTTCGCTGCGGAGGCAGAAGTCCCCGTGCCGCAAAACAGTTTGTTGAACTGCAGAAAATCGGAATCTGAAAAACAATGCCAAGCTCATAGATTATTCGTTTTTCTTCCATCAAAATATCACATTGGTTTACTACAATAAACCTAGATTTATAATTGGGAGAGAGAATATGAGCAAGCTAAACCGGGTCTTAGTAGTGCTTTCCCTTTTATGTGTGGTCTTTTTTACAACCGGATGCGGAAACAGCCAGATTTTCGGCAAAATCAAAGACATCAGCAGTAAGAAAATCACCATTGAAACAGGAAGGTATGAACAGCAGCAAAAGGGACAGGGAGATAAGTCAGGCTCCGTATCGAAGGCGACGTTCCGCTCTGATAAGAAGGAGGCCGGCTACCCCCTTTCCAGACAGATTAATACCGATGGACTGTCAGAAGGCTCACTGGTAAAACTCACACTGGAAGACGAAACAGTCACGGCCATTGAACTTGTTCAAGCCGATACACCTTCTGATAAAACGAGCAGTGCATCAGAACCTGCCGATGCGCAGCATTCTGCTGTTTTCCGGGTATCAGGCAAGCGTTCCGGCTCCACAGACAAGAATTACAGTACCGGTGAGGCAGATACTAATGCCATACTTGTAGACGACAAAGGCTTTCTGAATCTTAAAGGGGGCACACTTACCAAATCAGGGGATACGGCAGACAAGAATGAAAGCCGGCTGCATGGTCTTAATTCTGTATTTACCGCTTCCGGCGGCAGCAGAGCCTCCATCAGCGGCACTACACTTACTTCCAGCGGCAGCGGCGCTGTCGGAATCTTTTCCACTGGCCGCAACAGCCGAATCCGGGCCAGAGATATTAAGATCTACACTACAGGTGATGAAGCCGGCGGGCTGTGCGCTACTTACAACGGAAGAATAACCTTATCCAGCGGGAACATTTCCACAAAGGGAAACAGAAGCATCCCGATTACAGTGCCGGCATCAGGCGGGCTTATTAAAGTTTCAGATGCAGCTGCTGTATCTGAAGGGAAGAACAGTCCCTGCCTCTATTCAGCCGGTATAATCCGCGGGACGAACCTTACAGGAAATGCATCTTCCAGTCCGATTGCCTATCTGAAAGGGAGCGGCAGGATTCGCTTAGACGGCTGCATCATGCAGGGAGCAGGAAAGAACGGCATCATTTTTTCCGGAAACGACTCTGCCTATACAAAGGAAGAGATTCCACTTTTCAAGGCTTCGAATTCCACTTTGATTGCAACTTCTGAAGGGTCTATGTTTCGGATTCAGGATACCTCCGCTTCTGTTGTACTGCAGGAAACCACCCTCTACGCAGGCAGCAATATTCTGGCGGAAGTTTCCGGTTCTGCTAAAAAGGAGCAAGCTGCAGTCAATACCCTGACACTCAAAGGCATCCGGCAGCAGCTCTCAGGGCAGATTACTTGTGATCCTTACAGTAAGGCTGTTGTGAAGCTGACGCAGGGTTCTCAGTACTGCGGCGCTGTGAACACAAACAAGAAGGCGGCTGCGGCTTCCGTTTCTCTGGACAAGAGCAGCTGCTGGGAATTAACAGGCGACAGCTATTTATCAAAGTTTTCCAACGAAGATAAACAGTGCCGGAATATCCGTTCTAACGGATATTCCATCTACTACGATGCAAATAAGAAAGCAAATAAATGGCTCTGCGGCAAAGTCCTTCCTTTGCCCGGAGGCGGGAAGCTATCCCCCGTAAATTAGTCCATACATAGAAAAAGGGCGGGAGGAAAGCTGATCCTTGAGGTGGCCCCCAAAAGTTAGACTTTTGGGGGCCGATTCAAATCAGCTGTTCCTCTGCCCTTTTTCTATTCGTATTTCTGCTGCTCTTGCATGTCCTGTAAGACCTTCTCCCCTTGCCAGATTGGAAACAAGCGGAGCGATTCCCAGCATAGCATCTCCGGTCATGCTCTGGTATGTACAAATCTTCAGGAAGGTTCCGACCCATACGCCTCCTGTATAGCGAGCCGCCCCCAGTGTCGGCAGCGTGTGATTGGTGCCGGAAGCATAATCGCCAAAGACTTCTGCCGTATTTCCGCCAATAAACAGGGAGCCGTAATTTCGCAGAGCCTCTACGGTCTGTTCGATTTTGGATTCCTCCACATTCACCTCCAAATGCTCCGGCGCATATTCATTGGCATAAGCAGTCGCTTCCTCCAAATTCTCTGCCAGCAGAATCTCTCCAAAATCATTCCAGGAACACCTTGCAATCTCCTCCGTATCCAGCGTCGGGAGCTGCCGTTCCACTGCTTCTCTGATTTTTTCACCCAGCCCTTCCTCTGTTGTAACAACGATCCCCTTGGCCTCCCGGTCATGTTCAGACTGCGCCAGAAGATCTGCTGCAATGATTTCCGGATCTGCCTGTGCGTCTGCAATCACCAGCACCTCGCTGGGTCCTGCCACAAAGTCAATTCCCACCTTGCCGTAACACTGCCGTTTCGCCTCTGTCACATAACTGTTTCCCGGTCCTACAATTAAATTTACCGGCCTGATCTGTTCTGTTCCATAGGAAAATGCAGCCACAGCCTGGGCTCCGCCAATGGCATAAATCTCATGAACGCCTGCAAGATCCATTGCCACAAGTGTCTTCGGATGAATTTTGTCCGTCCCCTTCACGACAGGCGAGCAGGCTGTAATTCTCCTGACGCCCGCCACTCTTGCCGGGATTCCCAGCATAAGCGCCGTAGA
>CAUWJW010000048.1:0-13941 GCA_963558985.1 uncultured Clostridia bacterium
TGATGCGGTAACCGCAGGGAATGCCCTCCCGCCAGAGTCTCTGACAGGAAAAACCGCCCGCCTTATGCAGATAGGGCTGGATACATTCCCGTATTAACGTGGATTTTCCGGTCTGCACCGGACCTTCTAAAAACAAATGCATGATGAACGCTCCTTTCCTGGAGAACATGATTTGAGTATTTTATCACAGGCAGGATTTTTCCACAAGATAGTAAAAACATCGAAAAAATGTTATTTAAACAACAAACTTCTGTGAAAAAAACTGATAAAGTAAGCTGTAAACACAAAAAGGAGGAACAGAAGAAATGAAAGCAGAAACGTGCAGAACCGGCAGAACGGTCACGGCGCTTCTTACCTTAGTATTTATGGCAGCAGCGTCTTTGGGAGCGGGCACTGTATCAGCAAGCGGTGCAGAGACTTTTTCGGGGAAAGCGGGCGCAAGGTATGTGAGAGAGGCTGACCCGGTGCTGATTATCACCGGAGCAGGGGCAGATCAGGGAGATGGGTTTCAGGGAAACTATAAATATCTGACCCAAAAGCAGATTGACAGTATTGACAGCGAATCAGCAGCAGACCTTTATTTTCCGTCAGAAACAAGAGACTCGTATATAAAGGACACGGTATATTCGGCAAGAACAAAGGAATCTCAGGGGGGATGGGGAACCTTTACTATAAGCGGATTGGACCTGCGTGCAGCAGCAGATTCTCTGGGAATCGATATTGCAGGTGATCCGGCTGTCTATGCCAAAGGAAGGGATGGCTACAGCAGTACCCTTGTAAAACTCTTTTCTGAAAAGCGTTATGCCTTTTCATCGGAAAACGGAGGAAAAGCAGTACAGGTGCATCCGGCTGTTGCGCTGAAAAGCAAAGGGATGGAGCAGGAACTTCCGCGCGTGGTAATGGGGCAGATGAGTGCATCTGACTTTAATATGCTCAGCTGGGTCAAGCAGGTGAAGACAATCTGGATCGGTACAAAAGAAACGGCACTGACACTGAATCTGAACGGGCAGAAGAAAAGCTGCACACTGGCAGACATTATCGGAACCAGATCCGGAAGCTATACTTCCCGCTGCCAATATACAGAAAACGGAAAGGAAAAGACTGTAACGGCAACAGGTGTACCCCTGGACAAATTTCTGTCCGATCTGGGCGTTG
The DNA here is from genome assembly GCA_963558985.1 of uncultured Clostridia bacterium. GTDB lineage: Bacteria > Bacillota > Clostridia > Peptostreptococcales > Anaerovoracaceae > Hominibacterium. The sequence goes on from CAUWJW010000048.1 coordinate 1,156, forward strand.
GAGGAACAAACAAAATAAAAACGAATCAGGGAAAAGTAATTGCACAACCGGAAAATTATTTTCTGGCGTATGATGCAGCTGTCAGCGGTGAGCAGGTGAAAAGCAGCGGGCAGCTGATTCTTTACGGACCGGGAGAAACAAAAGAAGAAGCAGTAACAGAGAATATTACGGGATTTTCAGTTACGGTGGCATCACCTGCTGCAGTCAGGGGTGTCAAAGCGGTGAAGAAGAGCTATAACCAAATCCGGCTGACGTGGAAAAAAGCGGCAGGCGTGCAAGGGTATAATATTTATCGCAAAAGGGGAAGGCAGAAGCAGTACCGGCTGCTGGACTGTGCGGAAGGTGCAGGAAATACTTCTTACACAGACTGCAGGCTGAAAACAGGAACGCAATATCAATATAAGATTAAGGCCTATGTGACCGCAGGGGGAATGGATATTGAAGGGGCATTCAGCAGCAGCGCAGGAGCAAAGCCTGCTTTAGACACTGCAAAGATCCGCTTTTTCAAAGCAGGAAAGAAGGACATTCAAGTGAAATGGACACGTATTCCGGGAGCAAGCGGATATCAGATTTGTCTGGGGACGAATCAGAAGATGACAAAAGGGAAAAAGCTGCATACCGTAAAAAAAGGCTCGGCTGTAAGTGCAAGGCTGGCTGTGCCGTCTAAAAACCGGCGGTATTATGTGAAAGTACGGCCGTATCGAAGCGTGAGCGGGAAAAAAGTATACGGTTGCTATTCAGCAGTAAAATCCATTAAACGATAGAGGAGCAGAAACATGAGAACGTACAAAAAATGGATCGCAGTAAGCCTTTGTCTTTGTCTGCTTATCGCTGTAACAGGCTGCAGACAGGGAGAACCATCCGGCGGGCAGGCACAGACGGAAGCCGCAGCAGGCACAGCTTCTCAGAGTGCAGCGCAAAAGGAGACGGATAAAAAAACGGCAGAGAAAAAAGCGAAGGAAAAGAAAGAGAAGGAACAGTCTGCTGAGTCTTCGAAAAAAGAAACAGAACAGAAAAAAACGGTGAAAAAAACAGCGGCTTCCGGAAAAGAGAAAACAGCCGGCAGGCAAAAAAGCACAGGTAAAGAGAAAACAGCTGCGAAAGCTGCAGCAAAAGAAACGGAGGTAAAGAAGCCGGCAGGCCATGTGCTGACCATTAAAAGCAAAGGAAAAGAAGTGTATTTTACCCAGAAGCAGTTAATGAATATGGGCGCATCGTCCTATAAATATTCTTTTAGAAATAAAGATTCAGAACACAGACAGTTTTTGTCCACGACGGGGGTAAAGTTTTCTAAGATTTTAAGTAAAAGCGGATTTTCAGGTTCAACAGCGTGCTTTCACTCAAAAGACGGATATACCAGAGACTTTTCTATTAGCGAACTGTCTTCTTCTAAAAAAGCATTTTTGAAAAAAAACGGCACCGGCGCAAGCGCAGTACCGGCTGTCATATCCGTCAAAGGGTCGGAGGCTTATCGTCTGTGCTTCGGACAGTCGGCAGATGATTCAGATGAAAACGGCGATTACAATGCCCAGTACTGGGTGAAATGGATTGACACCATTGAGATTTATTAAAAACAGGCAGGAAGTTATGATGAAAAAACGATATTACAGAATCGCAGCAGTTCTTGCAGTTGCAGTTCTGCTGCTGGCAGGATGCAGTGCAGAGGGAGAAAGCGGCGGATCCGGGAAGGCGCTCTATTCCGAACCTGACAAGGAGATTCTTACCATTACAGGAAGCAAAGAAAAACAGTCCTATTCTTTTGCACAGCTGGAAAAGCTGGGACTGGAAACTTTTTCTTACAGCGGGAGAAACAAAGAGAACAACAATGCGAGGCAGATCAGAGAATACACCGGGATTTTGCTGGAAGTGCTGCTGAAGGATGCAGGATACCGTACAGAAGGTGCCGCAGTAATCATCCGCTGCAGTGACGGATACAGCAGAGCGTATGAACTGGACAGCCTGAAAAATCTGTACTTTTTTGAAGATGAGAAAGATGAGAAAGGTGAAAAGGTTGCGCCTATGCTGGCTGTCATCGGAGAGGGAGAGCCGATGGGAAATGCAAAAACCTATCATGAAAAGGATGGAAGTCCGCTGCGGTTTGTCTTTGGGCAGGCGGATTATGATTCTGAATATGCCAAAGATTTTAATATGCAGGGGTGGGCTTCTTATGTGGAAGAGATTGAAGTGAGTGAAGATCATGAATAAGATACTGCAGCGATTTGATATCTATGACCTGGTGGTTATGGCGGTCATGGCAGCTTTGGGCATTGCAGTAAAGCCTGTAGTTGTGCCGCTTGCGCATCTCATCTGCGGGCCGCTTATGATTCCGGGCGGAGCACTGGCCGGAGGACTGTATATGATGTGGCTTGCAGTTGGCTATGGCATCGTAAAGAAACCGGGAGCAGCTGCTGCCATTGCTTTGATTCAGGCTTTTTTAGTACTTTTTACAGGCATTGCAGGCTCTCATGGCATCATGAGTCTGTTTACCTACCTGTTGCCGGGAATTGTGATGGATCTGGTGCTGCTTCTTATGGGACACCGGCTCTGCTGCGGGAGCTGTGCGGTTGCAGCAGGAGCTGCAGCTAATGTAACAGGAACCGTCTGTGTTAATGTGGTGTTTTTTCAGGCGCCGGGGCTTTATTTGCTGCTGATGCTGAGTATTGCCCTTCTTTCCGGAGGGGCGGGAGGTCTTCTTGCCTGGGAACTGCTGAAGCTTATGGAGAAGTACCATATCACCGATAAAAAGGAAAAAAGGAGAAACGATGACAGCACAGAAAAAATGGAACCTTAAGAAAAAATATTTTATCATTGTCGGTCTTATTCTGGTATTGCTGTCAGCAGTGGGAATTGGCTATAACCGTTCCATGCAAGAAAACGGGGCAGCAGATGGGCGCACGCTGTCCATTGTAAAAGAGGGCGAAGTCATCCGGACTTTTTCACAAGAAGAACTGGAGCAGCTTCCGGTGAAAGAGGTTTATGCAGATCTGGCCTCTGCACAGCACGAGGATGCCAGAGGCAGATATAAAGGCGTGGAGCTGAAGGAACTGCTAAAGCGGACGGATCCCAGTCTCATGAAAGAATGTGATGTATTTTTGTGTACAGCAGGAGACGGCTACACCTCAGCCCTTTCCGGCAAAGAGTTTAAGAGAAAAGAGCCGGTCCTTGTGGCCTGGGAAAAAGACGGAAAAGCGCTTGCCCCTTTTACACAGGGGGGAGAAGGTCCTCTGCGTCTTGTGATTGCTTCAGACACTTACGGCAACAGGAGTACAAAGTATCTGACCAGAATAATTTGTAAAAAATAAATACAAAAAATTGAAAAATGTTGGTATACAAACAAATGAAAAGAGGGATCAATGGTATAATTGCCGGGAATTAAGAAACTTTTAAGGAGGATTTTATGAACACGACAAAGAGGACCGGCCGGAAAACAGCGGCAGTTGTTTTGGCTATGGTCATGCTGTTATCTTGCTTCACTGTTTTTTCAGGAAACGTGTATGCGGCAGACAGCGGGAAGAAGATGCCGTACAAAGAGGGAGACGATATCAGCAGCGCTGTTTTTTACATCGCAGTGGACGCAGATGATGACGGAACAGTGGATGATTATTACTACTACACAGAAGCGGAGATCCGTGCTTACAAAACGACTGTAGAGTACAAATATGACAACCACGGGCAGGAGCAGATTGACTCTGTGAAAGGGGCGAAACTTTCAGATCTGATTGATGATCTGGGCGGGGAAGCACAGGTGGAAGATACTGATACGGTGAAATACATGGAGCGGGATGCTTATCATTCCGATAAGTCACAGGCTGCCTATCATGATACAGTGGCAGGGCTGGACAAGGATCCGGCAGGAAACGGATCAGCTTCCGGCGTTCCGGCAGAAACTATTATCGGATACTGCATTAAAACGACGTTCAGCAAACCGGATGCAAACAATGTAAACGATAAGGATTACAAAGAATTTAAGGATTTACAAAGAGAGGCATCTCCGGTGAGAGGATACAGACAGACAGGCGGAGCCAATTCAGCAGTACTGAAGATGCTTATGGGCGTTGTAATCACAGGTGCGCCGGACAATTATGGAAAAGGTACGGAATCTCAGGGCGGATATTACCTGAAACACAACAACAAAGAAGGCAAAGAGATTGTAAACGATCTTCACCATGTAGGACTGATTCGGGGAATGAAATGGGCGGCAGCGCCTCAGAAGCTGCAGTGGGCCAAAACTGACGAAGCGGTGAAAGTCATTACCGCAGAAAAGGTGGCAAGTGCGAAAGCGGCAGCTCAGGAAGTAGCCTACACCTACACAGAAAATACATGCCTGAATGTGACAATAGACGGAAAGACAAAGGCCTTTAAACGTCTGGATGTGAAGGAAACGGCAGATGTTGAAGTTCCTTCAGCTGTAAAAGAGGGAACTGCTTATGAGTACTACGGATACAACAAGCCGATGTATGTGCGCTACCAGGGGGCGTGGCTTAAAGATCTCATTGGAACGGTACCGGCAGGCAAGAAGGTATATGTGGCAGCTGCAGACGGAAAAGTCACAGACATTACAAAATCAGCCGAGGATTATTTTGTTGCATATTACTACAGCGAATCTAAGAGCAGCAGCAACATCAGCAATGGGAAACGGGTGCCCCTGAACTATGAATACGGCGTACTGGTAGATACGGCCAGCGCACCGGTAGAGTACAGCAATGACGAGGAAGACTACAGACCGGCTTCCGGAAAAATGCCTGCTGTATACGCAAATCCAAAAGGGGTAATTGTAACAGAAAATCTTGCAGTTCCGACAGGTGTAAAAGTAAGTCTGACAAAGGACAATGCTGCAAAAATTACATGGAAGGCAGTAAAGGGCGCTGAGGGATACACTGTTTCCTGCAAGAAGAAAGGCGCTTCCCAATGGGAACGAATAGATACAAGCAACCTTTCCTATACAAAGAAAAACATGGTAAGAGGTGCAGAATACAGCTTTAAAGTAGCGGCCTTCAAAAAAGAAGGAAGTGCGAGAATTTACAGTGAAACTGATGCTGCTGTAAAAGTGACAGCCTTAAAAGCACCGGTTCTTAAAGTGAAAAAATACGGAAAATCCGCGGTAAAGGTTACATACACCAATATTAAGGGTGAAAGTAACTATGAGATTTACCGCTCACTGAATGCAAAGAAGGGCTACAAGAAAATCAAGACGATGCCGGCTGACAAGATATCGTTTAAAGATACCAAGGTAAAAAAAGGCAAGACCTATTACTATAAAGTGCGTGCCTGCAGACAGACCGACGGAAAGAAAGTCTGCAGTCAGTGGTCAAAAGTGAAAAAAATCAAACGTTAACAACGGGGAGGAGCTATGCATACTTTGACAAGAATAAGGAGGAGCCGTGCAGGGCTCCTCTGCATATTTATCGCAATCCTGCTTTTCTGGGGGACAGCTGCAGGGGAAGTTTATGCAGATTCCGGGCAGAAAGGAGAGAAGAGCCAGAAGACTCTGCAGCCGTCTGCACAGCTGGGACTGCTCATTACAGGACCGGAAGTCAAAGGGGATCAGGGGTTTTTAAAGGACATCCGCTGCTTGACCGTTGAAGAGATGAAGCGGATTCAGACTGAAAAGAATCCGGAAGCTTTCGGGCTGGGAAACAGCTGGGCAGAAAAGGGGCGTTTTTCCTCTTATGATAATCATGGAAGTGGAAATTACCATTACTCGCTGGCATCGGGACTTGATGTAATGAAGGTTTTGGAACATGTGACAAAGGAAGGGGGCAAGCGGTCCCGTTACTGGATCTGGTCTTCAGATTCCTATTCCAATAAATGTCTCATTGCACATAATGAAAATCTGAAATATTTTGCACCGGGAGACAAAAAAGGCGTGCTGTCAGCAGGCCCTATGATTGCCCTTTACAAAAGCACCACCGTCAGCGGCGATGCTTCTCAGGGAAAGGAGCCGGGAGGAGAACCGCAGCTGCTAAAGCAGGAAGACTGGGTATACATGTACGGCCAGCACAGCCCGGAAGAAGATAATAACTGCCATTATATCAAAGGAGCCAATGCCATTTACGTCGGTGACCCTGTTACGCTTCTGGAAACAAAAAATGATAAGTTTGCAAAGCTGCGGTTAAAAGATCTGATGCAGACGGGAATCTATCGGACCGATTATGAAGCCGCCGTAAAGGGACGTGCTTATGTTTATCCGCTGGAGGGCGTGCCTTTGGAAAAGGTGGCGTCGGGATTGAAGCTGATGCCATATCTGGCTGACTACTCAAAAAACATGCTGGAACTGGAAGCAGAGGACGGTACAAAGGTGGAGCTTTCTTATGCAGACATGAAGGACAGCTTTCTGGCATGGGGATTCACACAGGAAAATCTGTCTCTGGACGGACAGACCGGACAGCTTGCCGTCTTTTTCCCGGGGCCTGACAAAAATGGCCGTATCTTTCAAAACCTGAAATCTATAAGCGTTGTGGATGCGAAGGGAAACTATGTGACTGTACCGCCGCAAAAGCCTGCTCCCGAAAAACCGGCTCCTGCTAAGCCGATTCTGGGCAGGACAACTGTTACAGGCATTTCCAAGAACAAAGGAAATGCTGTCACTTTAACCTGGAAAAAAGTAAAAGGCGCCAAGGGATATGAAATTTACCGGGCAGTGAAAAGAAGCGGGCAGTACAAAAAAATCAAAACCGTGAAGCGAAACACCAACCTTTCTTTTAAAAACAGAAATCTGAAAAAGGGAAAAACCTACTATTATAAAGTGCGGGCTTATCGCATTGCCGGTGGGAAAAAGCAGTACGGAACCTTTTCTGCTGCAAAAAGAATCAAAAGGTAGGGAACATATGATTGAGGTAAGAAATTTAACTTTTTCTTATGACCGCCGCCCGGAGAACGCTGCGTTAACAGACATCACCTTTTCTATAAAACAGGGGACCGTAACTGCTGTAATCGGTCCCTCGGGCTGCGGCAAAAGTACTTTGTGCCAGATTCTGTGCGGTATTATCCCGCAGTGTATCAGCGGTGAGATTCAGGGGGAAGTGCGAGTCGGGGGAACCGATGTGCAGCATACGTCCCTCAGGGATCTGTCTCAGAAAATCGGTTATGTGATGCAGGATCCGGACCGGCAGATTATCGCTTCAACTGTAGAAGATGAACTGGCCTTCGGACCTGAAAACTTGTGTCTGCCGCCTGAGGAAATACGGGTCAGAATCGAGGCTGTGAAAGAAGCGCTTGGAATCTGTCATCTGGCGGAAAAGAATCCGGGGAAGCTTTCCGGGGGGCAGAAACAGCTTATTGCAATCGGAGGAATTCTGGCTATGGAGCCGGAGGTTTTAATCTTAGATGAACCGTTGAGTCAGGTGGATCGGGAAGGAAGAGAACGGATAACCGGGCTGATGAAAAAACTTCGGGCACAGGGGAAGACACTTCTTGCAGTGGAGCACGACTACAGGATGCTGGATTTTGCGGATCAGTGGATTTGTCTGGAACGGGGGCGCCTGAAGGCAATAGGAAGCCCGGGAGCGCTTCTGGAAAGGGGAGTGGTGCTGTGAGCCTGGAAGTAAAGAATGTGACATTTCGATATGGGAAAAAAGAGCCTGCTGTACTGGAGGCTTTTTCTGCTGCTTTTCAAAAGGGGAAAATTACGGCGGTTTTAGGGGCAAACGGGACAGGAAAAACAACGCTGGGAAAGCTGATTATGGGGATTCTTACACCTGAGGAGGGAGAAACTCTGCTGGAAGGAGAAAATATGGAAGGCTTTTCTCTGGCGCAGCGAGGCCGAAATATCGGTTATGTGATGCAGAATCCGGCTCGCCAGATTTTTTCTGTTGCAGTAAGGGAGGAAGTGGAATACGGGCTGTCCAACTTGGGTCTGTGTGAAGAGGAAATCCAAGAAAGGCGGGAAGATTTTCTGAAGCTGTTTGATCTGCAGGGGCTGGAGGAAGCGTTTCCTTTTCATTTGAGCCATGGGGAAAAACAGCGGCTGGTGCTGGCAGCGGTATTGGCCATGGAGCCTGGATACCTGGTTCTGGATGAGCCGACAACCGGTCTGGACAGGCAGCGAAAAGAGATGTTGAAAGGCTATTTGAAAAAGGTATGCGAAGAGAAGCATTGCGGTATTTTAATTATCAGTCATGACTGGGAGTTTGTAGAAAGCTGTGCACATGAAAAGCTTTTTCTGGGAGGTGAATCAGATGTTTTCTCTGGCTGATCTGGATCCCAGAACGAAGATGGTGATGACTGCGGCTGTTTCGACGGCAGCTATGGCGGTGAAGAATATCTGGATGCTGGCAGGGCTGCTGCTCTTTCTTTTTTTGCTGCTGGCTGCTGGAAAAGTGGATTTCGGTACACAGCTGAGACAATTGAAAATGGCTGTGGGAATGGTTCTTTTTCTTTTTGTGCTACAGACTGTGTTCGGGCAGCTTCAGCTGGGGGCGGTGCTGTGCATCCGCCTTTTGATTGTTATTCTTTCAGCGCTCATTTTGCTGACCGGAGAAGCGCGGGACTATTTGCTGGGGCTTGTCCAATGGAAGGTGCCTTATGAAATTGCCTATATGGTAATGATTGGTCTGCATTTTTTTCCTGTTTTAAAGGAAGAGGCGCAGGATGTATATTACAGTGTCCAGCTGAGAGGGATGGAGCTGAAAAAAACTTCTTTAAAGAATAAGATGCAGACGTATCTGAGGATTTGTCTGCCCATTCTCGCAGGGGCGATGGAGCGGGCGAAGGATATGGCGGTTTCTATGGAGGCCAGGGCGTTTCGGGCATGCAGAACCAGAACGTACTTAAGACGGCTGCATTTGCAAGTAAGGGATTATGTTGTGATGATTCTCTTTGTACTGGGAGCGGCTTTCTTTATCTTTGCAGGCTTGGGCGGTTTTTCGCACAAAATCGGGATGGCATCGCAGATTTTGCTGTCGCAGACAGGGGAGCCGCAGGCTTCGCAGGCCGTCAGCTGGTACGGGAAAGAGGACTATGACGGTGTAGTGCGCTTTGGAACCGGAGCATGGGAAGAGGAGGCTGCAGCTGAGAGGGTGGAGGTGCGGCCTGGAGCCTATTACCGCTACAAGGCTGTGATGAAAGGGCTGGAACCGGGGACGAGGTATTTTTATCAGGTGGGAGATGGACGAACCTGGAGTGAGAAAGAGATGTTTACAACGGCAGGAACAGGGAAGCAGGTTTGCTGTCTGTATATGGGAGATATTCAATATCAGAAACGGGATGAGGATTATGTGGTCTGGGGAAGGCTGTTAAAGCGGGCTTGTGCAAGAGATCCGCAGATTCGGTTTGGCATTTTTGGCGGGGATATGGTGGAGCGGAGCGGGGATCCGGAGGATTGGGCGTCCTTTTTCACTCAGAGTCAACCGGTTTTTTCCCGAATTTCAATGGCGACAGTTCCGGGGAATCATGAAACGTCTGTGCTGCCGTATACCTATATGCAGATGTTCCCCATTCCTGAGGAAAGTCCTTTTCCCGGAGAGGTGTATTCTTTTGATTACGGCAGCGGGCATTTTCTTATGCTGAACAGCTGTCTGTTTATGGAAGAGCGGATTCGGGATATGGGGAGAAAAAGGTGGCGTGCAAAGATGTATGAGCTGGAGCAGTGGATGAGGCAGGATCTGAAAGAGAGCAGCGGGCAGTGGAAGGTGGTTGTTCTTCATCATCCGCCTTATCCTGTTTCTGAAGAGGATTCTATTTATGGAAAAATCAGAAGGCGCTGGGTCCGGCTCTGGGAAGGTGGAAAGGCGGATCTGGTGCTTTGCGGTCATCAGCATTTGTATATGCGTACAAGGGAGATTGAGGGAATTACGTATATGATGGGAAATGCGGGGGAGAAAAGAAGCTACTATTATCAGGAGGGGCAGGTGCCTTCTTATGTGAAGAAGGTGGTAAATGCAACGGGAACTTATCAGGTGCTTCGCATCAGTGAGGGCTGTCTTGCGGTGGAGGCATTTGACAGAAGCGGGAAAAGAATTGATTTTTGGAAAAAGGAGCGGTGAGACTCTGCCTGGTTTATGCCGGATATCCTGACTGAGAGAAAAATTTTGTATTGCACTTAGGCTAAAAGGCGTGTATAATAATTAAGTCAGGACGAGGCATAGCTCAGCTTGGTAGAGCGTTGCGTTCGGGACGCAAAGGCCACAGGTTCGAATCCTGCTGCCTCGACCATCAGGAGCGTTGAATTTTCAACGCTCTTTTCTTTGTTTGGGAATGGATTTAAGGATGCAGAAAATGATAGGACTCGGAACAATAATAAACAGTGTCAGTATTGTGGCTGGCGGCGTTATAGGTTATTTTACCGGAAAGCTGTTTAAGACAGACCAGCAGGAGTCTATTAATAAAGCCTGCGGGGTCTGCGTTCTTTTTATTGCGATTGCAGGAGCGATGGAGGGAATGCTGAAAATCAGCGGCTCTCAAATCAGCAGCGGGAAATCAATGCTTGTGGTATTGTGCCTTGCTTTGGGCACCATGATCGGTGAGCTAGCGGGGATTGAACAAGGTTTTGAACATTTTGGTGAATGGCTGAAAAAGAAAACCGGAAACGGCGGCGATGCAAGCTTTGTAAATGCATTTGTAACAGCTTCCCTTACCGTTTCAATCGGAGCAATGGCGATTGTCGGGGCAATACAGGACGGGATGACGGGGGACTATTCAACCCTTGCAGTTAAATCTGTCCTGGACTGTATTATCATTGCAGTGATGACTTCTTCCATGGGAAAAGGGGCAGTTTTTTCGGTGATTCCAGTCTTTGTTCTGGAGGGAGGTATAACGCTGCTGGCAAAGCTGGTTTCCCCTGTAATGACACCGGCGGCGATTGCTTATTTGTCTTTGATCGGTTCCGTTTTGATTTTCTGTGTCGGTGTGAATCTTGTGTGGGGCAAGAAGCTGAATGTTGCAAATATGCTTCCGGCAGTGCTTCTGGCAATCGCAGCCGCATATTTGCCATGGAGCTTTTAAGTGATGAAGCTATGTGCTCAGGGCGAGGGATTTGACTGAATCATTTTGGTGGAAGTTCCGGGCTTCTTTGAGCTGGGAAGTGAGGCGTGAATATGATTTTATGGACGATACAGCATGAGATGGCATATGAAAAAATGAAAGACACAGGTGTATTGCGGGCAGATGAAGCATATGTCTTGGAGGATGTGTTTAAGACTGCTTATCCATGGATGGCAAAACAAATGGAGCAGCGTATTGGAAAGGCACCGGAAGGGATTGTTTTTCCGGTTTGGGCGTGGTATCAATGGGAAGGAAAAAGAAAAAGGCCGGATATGAGAGTGCATGGGCGTGGCTGGGGAGAAAAGGGAACACCCATTGTGCTGCTTACCATTGATGTGCCTGATCATCTTGTTCTTCTTTCTGATTTTGACTATTGGCATTGTGTCTTAAACGATGGGGATATTATATTCCCTTTTGATGAATTTGCTATATATTCCGAAGAAGAGAAGCAGAAAAGCTGGGAGAATATATTTGATATTACTTGTTCTTTTGATGAAGAAGACCACCGATTTCTTACAACACAGGCAACCGTTTGGGAAGTAAAGCGTGAATGGGTAAAAAAAGCAGAACATTTTATATCTCGATAAGATTGACTATTTTGGTGGCTTGAGGGGTGAGCCCTGTTTATTATTACATGAATATGCTGCATAATAGAACAAGAACTGGCTCGTATGAGCCAGTCTTTTTAAGATATGATAAAATGTTCAATGTTGCCAATATTTCTGGAGAGTCAGACTTGCAAAAAATAAATCAGAATGCGGAGATAAAAATGCTTATCAGAGAATATCAGACATCCGACTGCGATTTGCAGTAGGCTAGAGCAAGTTGTTCAAGTCTGCAAATAAAAAGTCAAGCAGAAATTGATGAACTTTGAGAATTTTATACAGGTTGAAAGAAAGGTACAAAAACAAGAACACCGCATTGCGCTGGTCTGTATGAAACTGAGAATGAAATTAGTTTTTTTCGTTTTCCGGCAAAGCGGAAAGATATTCTCTTACCCGTCCGTAATAAATGCGGAGAAACTTGTTTGCCCCGGCAGTCATGTAAACGTAATAAGGTTTGCCCTGTGCCCATTTTTTGTCCATAAAGGCATACACAGGATCATCAGCCGGAGAGCGTTTGATAAGGCTGTCCATGACCTGAAAAAGAGCTTTACGCAGATAAGGGGATCCTTTCTTTGAGGTGCGTACGCTGTTTTGGATGTGTTTCCCGGAATCGTTCTTTCCGGGGTCAACACCTGCAAAGGCTGTAAGGACTTCACGGTGAGTAAAGCGGGTAACATCCCCAACCCTTTGTAATGTAATAGCAATGGTCAATACCAGTTTTCTCATTGCCTATTCAATCTACTGGGTATTTCACACGAACGCCTAAGGGTTCAACCTGCGTAAAACGAATGCTGCGGATGAGAGGCTGGTTGGCTGACTTAAATACGGACGTAAAGTCCTAGGAGTTATAGGCCAGACCTATTGCACACTCATTCTAACAGCTTGAGCAACAAGATGGATAATTCCTTACTGGCTGTAAGGGATATTAACCATAAATATATTGTAGTAGGAGATATTACTACCTACGCTTCTATTACAGCCAAGCCTTTTTTTGAAAAAAGAGGGTATAAGGTTGTTAAGGAACAGCGGGTAGAACGACAAGGAATATTTCTTACAAACTTCTGCATGAAAAAAACAGATAATTCGTTCTGATTTTCAACTGAATAACCACAGCAACAACCGCCACATCATTTCTTAAAAATAAAAGAACTATTGACTTATGTACGAAATCGGATATAATAAGAATGTACGAAATCAGACA
>CAUWJW010000049.1:0-13862 GCA_963558985.1 uncultured Clostridia bacterium
GACCGAGTTACCGTGCAGCTCAATGAAAAAGATTACGCTGCTTTCGGGCAGAAATTAAAGGTACAAGGAATCCATATTGATCTGGACGAGGAGAAAGGTGCTTTTTCCGGAGGTCTTGTGATTAAAGAAGCGGAAACAGAGACGAACTGCACCTTTGAAGTTATGATAGAAAACGCAAAGAAAGAAATGGAATCAGAGATTGCAGCAATTCTCTTTGCATAGGCAAAAGGAGGTAAGTATTGATGCGTTACAAAGATACAGACTACCTGCATGCTGCGGCCAGAGTTACTTATTTGGAGAACCAGCTGGTCAGAAAAGAGGATCTGCTGAAAGCCATTGATGCGGATACTGCAAAAGAGGCACACCGTCTGCTGTCAAGCCGTAAAATCTTCCGGGAGCATGCGATGGAAGATTATGAGAAGGCTTTTGAAGAAAATATGAAAGAGACTTATGAGCTGGTGGAAGAGATCACAGGCAACATGGGGCTTACCTATATTTTCCGTTACCCTACAGATGGGCATAATTTGAAGGTAATGATTAAGAATAAGCTGGCTTCCGGTGATTTTTCCGGTCTGTATAAAGACAGCGGAACAGTGCCGGTTCTGGTACTGCAAAGTGAATTCAATGAAGGCCGATTTGAAGAGGTGCCGCAGCTTCTGGGAGAAGCAGGCCTTGAGGCGGCCGATCAGCTGGCAAAGACAAAGGACTCTCAGATTGTAGACCTGATTGTGGATAAAGCAGTCATTGCTCTTACTGCAAAAAAGGCGGAAGAGCTGGACTGTGAAGCACTGACAGAGTATGTGACTGCAAAGATTGACCTGGTAAATATAAAATCGGCGCTGAGGCTGCTTCGCATGAAAAAGGACGCCTATACAGCAGCGCGGGTTTTTGCCGGGGGAGGCAGCTTTTCTGTAAAAGAGCTGGAAGAAGCCTATATCATGGGATATGACGGCATTAAGGAGCTGGCGGCAGGACTGCCTCAGGCAGAGCGTCTGACAGAAGCCGTTTCAGCGGCAAAAAGCAGCGGTTCCATTGCAGTCTTTGAGCAGCAGGAAGACGGTTGTTTCCAGGACCTTTTTGAGAAAACAAAAATCGTTCCTTTCGGCATTGAGCCTGTGATTACGTACCTGTATCTGAAAGAACAGGAGATACGCGCATGCAGACTTGTGCTGGTGTCAAAGATTTTCGGGATTCCCAAGGAGCGGATTGCAGAAAGGTTAAGGTATATCTATGCAGACTAAAATCGCAGTGATAGGTGACCGGGGCAGTGTGCTGGGCTTTAAAGCAGTCGGCTTCAATGTGTTTGAAGCAGGAGACGGAGAGCCTGTTGCAGGACTGGTTGCACAGCTGGTAAAAGAAGAGTACGGGATCATATTTATAACAGAAGTATTGATTGCTGCCAACCCGGAGGTGGCAGAAAAGTATAAAGATGATATGCTTCCGGCCATTATTCCCATCCCGAGCAGAAACGGAAGCCTGGGAATCGGAATGGAAAATATACACAAAAATGTAGAGCGGGCCGTAGGTGCGGATATCTTTAATAACTAAGGAAATGTAGGTGAAAATATTATGGACCATGGACAAATCATAAAAATTTCCGGTCCTCTGGTCGTAGCGGACAATATGAAGAATGCCAACATGTTTGACGTTGTCCGTGTAGGTGACCTGGGACTGATCGGTGAAATTATCGAAATGAGAGGGGACAAAGCCTCTATCCAGGTATATGAAGAAACAGCGGGATTAAAAACCGGAGATAAAGTTATTTCCACAGGAGAACCTCTTTCCGCAGAATTGGGACCGGGGATTCTGGAAATGATTTTTGACGGAATACAAAGACCGCTGGAAGTGATTAAGGCCAAGACCGGCAGTAATATTGCAAGAGGAGTGGAGGTTACTTCTCTTGATCATAATAAAGAGTGGGATTTTAAACCTGCTGTAAAAAAAGGAGATAAGGTCATTTCTGGCGATGTAATCGGTACAGTAGATGAAACGAAACTGATCGTTCACAAGGTTATGGTGCCTGTAGGCATCAGTGGAACGGTGGAATCCATCAAGAGCGGAAAGCATAAGATCGTGGATACCATTGCCAGAATTAAAACAGAAGACGGCACTGTAAAAGATGTAATGATGATGCAGAAATGGCCGGTAAGAAAGCAGAGACCGTTTAAGAACAAACTGTCACCGGACGTGCCGATGATTACCGGGCAGCGGGTTATCGACACCCTGTTTCCGATTGTCAGAGGCGGTGCTGCAGCCGTACCGGGACCTTTCGGCTCAGGAAAAACAGTCGTGCAGCATCAGCTGGCAAAATGGTCCGATGTAGACCTGGTCGTTTATGTTGGATGCGGAGAGCGCGGAAACGAAATGACAGAAGTACTGATGGAATTCCCGGAACTGAAAGACCCGAGATCCGGCGAATCCCTTATGAACCGTACTGTGCTGATTGCCAATACATCCGATATGCCGGTAGCAGCTCGTGAAGCCTCTATTTATACAGGCATTACCATTGCGGAGTACTTCCGTGACATGGGATACTCTGTTGCTATCATGGCAGACTCAACCTCCAGATGGGCAGAAGCGCTGCGTGAAATGTCCGGACGACTGGAAGAAATGCCGGGTGAAGAAGGATATCCTGCGTATCTGACTTCCCGTCTTGCACAGTTCTATGAACGTGCGGGAGAAGTGGAATGTCTGGGAAGCCAGGAAAGAACGGGAACCCTGACTGCCATCGGAGCAGTATCCCCTGCAGGCGGCGACAACTCCGACCCTGTTGTACAGTCCACACTGCGTATTGTAAAGGTATTCTGGGGACTGGATTCAGGACTTGCATATAAGAGACACTTCCCATCTATTAACTGGCTGACATCCTACTCTTTGTACAGCGAGACGATTGGAAACTGGCTGGACAAAAATATTGCAGATGACTGGACAAAATGCGTGACAGAAACCAACAAACTGCTTCAGGTAGAATCGGAGCTGGAAGAAATCGTAAAACTGGTCGGATATGACTCCCTGTCTCCTTCTGACCGTCTGATTCTGGAAGCATCCAGATCCATCAGAGAAGACTACCTGCAGCAGAATGCCTTTGATGATACAGACGCCTACACTTCACTGAAAAAACAGTACAAGATTCTGAAACTGATTCTGACTTTCTATAATGAATCAGTCAGCGTGCTGGAAAAAGGTGTCGATGTGGCAAAAATTCTTGGTATGGAAGTACGGGAAAAAATAGCCAGAGCAAAATATGTGAGCGAGGAAGAAATCGAATCCTACATTGACCATACAAATGAAGAGCTGATCAAAACCCTTGAGCAGCTGACAAAAGAGGAGGTATCTGCATAATGTTAAAAGAGTATAAAACAATATCAGAAGTAGCAGGACCTCTGATGCTGGTAAAAGGCGTCGAAGGGGTCGCTTATGATGAACTGGGCGAAATCCAGCTGCAGAACGGTGAGAGAAGAAGATGCAAAGTTCTGGAAGTCAACGGACAGGATGTGTTAGTGCAGCTCTTTGAAAGCTCTGCGGGAATCAACCTGCAGGACAGTAAAGTGCGCTTTCTGGGACATTCTCAGGAACTGGCGGTTTCAGAAGATATGCTGGGCAGAGTGTTCTCCGGTATGGGACAGCCTATTGACGGAGGTCCGGATCTGATCCCGGACAAAACTTTGGATATCAACGGTCTTCCAATGAATCCGTCTGCCCGTGTGTATCCGGACGAATTTATTCAGACAGGGGTATCTGCAATTGACGGACTGAATACGCTGGTAAGAGGACAAAAGCTGCCTATTTTCTCAGGCTCCGGTCTTCCCCATGCAAAATTAGCGGCACAGATTGCAAGACAGGCCAAGGTACTCAAAGGCGAATCCAACTTTGCGGTAGTGTTCTGTGCAATCGGTATCACATTTGAAGAGTCGGACTACTTTATTTCAGACTTTAAAGATACCGGCGCCATTGACCGTACTGTTATGTTTATCAACCTGGCAAATGACCCTGCCATCGAACGTATTGCAACACCGCGTATGGCACTGACAGCAGCTGAATACCTGGCATTTGAAAAGGATATGCATGTGCTGGTTATCCTTACGGATATCACAAACTACGCAGAAGCGCTCCGTGAAGTTTCTTCTGCAAGAAAAGAAGTACCGGGCCGCCGGGGATATCCGGGCTACCTGTACACCGACCTGGCAACCCTGTATGAAAGAGCAGGACGAAAAGAGGACAGTGAAGGATCCATTACCATGATTCCGATTCTGACTATGCCGGAAGATGATAAAACGCATCCGATTCCTGACCTGACCGGGTACATCACAGAAGGACAGATCATCCTTTCCCGGGAACTGTACAGAAAAAATGTCATGCCTCCGATTGATATTCTGCCATCCCTGTCCAGACTGAAGGATAAGGGAATCGGGCCGGACAAAACAAGAGAAGACCACTCGGGAACCATGAACCAGCTTTTTGCCGCCTATGCAAGAGGAAAAGACGCAAAAGAACTGATGACCATTCTGGGGGAAGCGGCACTTTCTGAGACTGACCTTCTCTACGCAAAATTTGCCGAAGAATTTGAACGGAAATATGTTTCTCAGGGCTTTACCACCAACCGGGAGATTGCCGAAACACTGGATATCGGCTGGGAGCTTCTTGCAATCCTGCCGGAGAGCGAGCTGAAGAGAATCAAACCGGAAATGATCGAGAAGTACGGCGTTAAAAAAGAAAAGTAAGGAGGCGGGGATATGGCAGTTTTACAAGTAAACCCAACCCGAATGGAGCTCTCCAAATTAAAAAAACGTCTCACTACATCCATGAGAGGTCATAAGCTGCTCAAAGACAAGCGGGATGACCTGATGAAAAAGTTTCTGGAGCTGATCCGGGAAAACAAAGAGCTGCGTGAGCAGCTGGAAGCAAAAATGGCGGAAGTGTATGCCGGCTTTGTCGTAGCCGGCGCTTCCATGGATGACGCTGTCCTGCAGGAAGCCCTCATGCTGCCGCAGAGACAGGTTTATGCCGGTGTAAAGACGAGAAATGTAATGAGCGTGAATGTTCCTGATTTCCAATTTACGGATACAGGTGAGGAAGGACGGGATATATATCCGTACGGCTTTGCCTTTACATCAGGTGAACTGGATGCTTCTGTAGATGCGCTTCAAGAGGTTCTGCCTCTTATGCTCAAGCTGGCTCAGGCGGAAAAAACAACCCAGCTTCTGGCAGAAGAGATAGAAAAAACCAGAAGAAGAGTAAATGCTTTGGAATATGTCCAAATTCCTACGTTGCAGGAAACCATCAAAAGTATTACAATGAAGTTAGATGAAAATGAAAGAAGTAATCTGGCGAGACTGATGAAGATAAAGGATATGATGGTTGCCCAGCAGCGGCAGGCATCGCAGGAGTGACATGAGACTGGATTTTATAATTGATGGAAATAATTTTGACATGGCCGGAGAGGCATCAAGCAGCGTTAAGCAGACCTTATCGAAGCTTGGTGTGTCTCCGCCTGTTATAAAGAGGGCAGCAATAGCCATGTATGAAGCTGAAATCAATGCATTTATCCATGGAGGAGGAGGAACTGCCCAGGCAGACATTGACTGCGACCGGATTGAGATTATTGTAAAAGACTCCGGATGCGGGATTGCAAATCTTTCCCTGGCCATGCAGGAGGGCTGGTCCACTGCAAATGAGCAGGTGCGAAAAATGGGATTCGGAGCCGGAATGGGGCTTCCCAATATTAAGAAGAATACAGATGAACTGGAGATCCGCACAGGACAGGGGCAGGGGACAGAAGTAAGAATGGTGATTTACATCAAGCAGGTTTAAATCGGACAGGACGCAAAAGCGACAAGAGCAGGAGGTGCATATGAAAGTAAAGGACTTAGTACAAGAGTTAAAGTTAGAAGCGCTTACATCTTCAGGACTGGAAAATGAAGTGACAGGGGTATACGCCTGCGATCTTTTGAGCCGTGTAATGAGCGGATGCGATGCAGGAGATGTATGGATCACAGTACAGACGCATTTAAATGTACTGGCAGTAGCAGAGCTGGATGAAGCGGCATGTATTCTGGTGCCTGAAGGCATTGTAGCTCCTGCTGAGACGGTAGAAAAGGCAGAAGAAAAAGGAATTCCGATTCTGTCAGCCCAAATGGATACTTATGAGCTGTGCTGGAGGCTTCATGACCTCTTATCATGAGTATGGCTATGATTTTCATATTCATTCAGCCCTTTCCCCATGTGCACAGGAGGAAATGACACCCAACAATATTGTTAATATGGCAAGACTCAATGGATTGGAGCTGATTGCAGTGACCGATCACAACTCGGCAAAAAATCTGCCGGCTATAGCAGAATGTGCACAGAGAAGCGGCATACTGCTGATTCCCGGTCTGGAAGTGGAGTCAGCAGAAGAGGTCCATGTAAGCTGTCTGTTTCCTGACGTGGATAAAGCGCTGAAAATGGGAGAACTAGTGGCACAGCATCTCCCGCCCCTTAAGAATAAGGAAAAAATTTTTGGTACACAGTACATATTTGACAGCCGGGATCATATTGTTGGAAAAGAAGAACAATTATTGCTGTTTTCTACAGCTCTTACAGTAGAGACAATCTTTCAGGCAGCCAGGGAGCTGGGCGGTGAAGCCTATTTTTCCCATGTAGACAGAGACTCTTACAGCGTACTTTCCGTTTTAGGAGGATTTCCGGACACTATTGATGCAGAGGTGGCTGAAATTTCTGATACAGCGCGTGGACGCAGGTTTCGGGAAGAAAACGCAGACCTAAAGGAGAAACGGATCCTTTTTTCCTCTGACAGTCACAGACTGGCAGATATCAGCAGGGGAAACAATAAAATAAAACTGCATCTGAAGGGCAGAGAGCCTGCAGCTGACGATGTGATAAACTGGATAAGAAAGAAGACTTGAGGTGAATAAAATGAAAGAACTGGCACTGCACATCATGGATATTATGCAAAATTCCATAACCGCAGACAGCTCTGTAATTTCGGTAGGTATTGAAGTCTGTGATGAAGACAGAATGTTGAAAATCACAGTAGAAGACAATGGATGCGGAATGGACGAAGAAACGCTGAAACGGGCAACCGACCCCTTTCATACCTCTCGGGCCACTCGGATGGTGGGGCTTGGACTTCCGATGTTTAAGGAAGCGGCTCTTCTGACAGGGGGAGACTTTGTTCTGGAGTCAGAGGTGGGAAAAGGCACCTTGCTGACGGCCTCTTTCGGTAATGCATCCATTGACAGACAGCCTCTTGGCGATTTGGGAAATGTATTTTTTCTGGCGATGCTGTCCCATGAGTCTTTAGAACTCAATTTAGTGCTTTCCAGTGATAGAGGCACTTTTTCCTTCTGCAGCAGAAAGTTTGCGGAAGCTTTGAAGCGACAGGGCGGGACTGCCATGGATGCTGCATTTCGAGCAGAGACCTTTATTAATGAGCAGGCAAAGCTGATTTTTAAAGATGCTTTGCCGGAGATGGGAGGTGGGCTGCATGGAACTGAAAGAAATCGTCAGGCTGATAAAGGGAAGGCTTCTTTATGAGTCTGAGAGTCTTTTGGAAAGAGAGTATTCTTATGCAGTAGCATCAGATCTGATGAGCAATGTCATGCTGGATACGGCAGATGACAGTGTGCTGATTACCAGCCTGGTGAATCCGCAGGTAATCAGAGCTTCAGAAATGATGAATATTACCTGCATCATTATTACTTGTGGAAAAACGGTCACAGAGCCGATGATTGAACTGGCTAAAAATCGGAATATCGCTCTGGTGGAAACCCGGGATACAACCTTTACAGTGTGCGGGAAGCTGCATGGCCTGGGACTGAGAGAGGGGCCTTTGTCCTTTGAACCGGGGCAGGTGACGTCCATTACACTGGAAAAAGACAGGTGTATCGGATGTATTCACTGTGTGCGAAACTGCCCTACAGAGGCCATCAGGATCCGAAACTGGAAAGCTGTGATCAGTCCGGAGCGCTGCATTGAGTGCGGCATGTGCATTAAGGTCTGTCCAAGACATGCGGCAAGGGCCATGGTAGATACCTTAGACTGCCTGGGGGATTATGACTACAGAATTGCAATACCTGCCTCTGCTTTTTTTGGACAGTTTAAAAATGTAAAATCCCGCAATCATCTGCTTACTGCGCTGAAGCAGGTGGGATTTGATGATGTCTATGAAGAGGCAATTGGAGCAGAAATGGTCAGTTATGCCACAAGAAAACTGATAGAAAAAAAGGAGCGGCCGCTGCCTATGATTTCTTCCGGCTGCCCGTCAGTGCTGAAGCTGATTCAGATTCGATTTCCGAATCTTCTGGATCATGTGCTGGATTACAGACCTCCTGTGGAAGTAGTAGCCAGTCTGGCTAGACGGGAAGCGGAAGCCAAATATCCTGATAAGAAAATAGGCATCTTCTTCATTGCACCCTGTACGGCTAAAATTTCTTTTATTAAAGAAAGTGATGAAGTGGTAGAGACAGATATTGACAAGATGGTGGCAATTTCCGAAGTATACAAGCAGGTTTTAAATAATTTAAAAAACCTGGATGATTCTCAGGTGGAGAATCTGGAGAAAACCGGTGTCATGGGGCTTCGCTGGACAACGACAGGCGGTGAATGTCTGGCCCTAAATACGGACAGGTTTATTGCTGTAGACGGCATTGATGAGGTAATTGATATCTTTGAAAAAGTGGAAGAAGAGAAGCTGGGAGATGTTGATTTTATTGAGGCGGATGCTTGCATAGGCGGATGCTGCGGCGGCTCTTTGACAGTAGAAAACAGCTATTCGGCCAAAACGAATATGAAGGTGATTTTAGATGAGGCAAAAGAAAAGTATGGCGAGCAGATTCTAAATATTTCAGAGCATGAGGAAGAGCTAGTCCGGAACAGACAGTTGGTGTACCGGCCTGTGCTGCAGCTGGATGCGGATTTGAATGTATCCTTGAAAAAGATGGAGGAAATGGGCAGGATTGTAAGCACTCTGCCGGGTGTGGATTGTGGTGTCTGCGGAGCACCTACCTGCAAGGCATTTGCTGAGGATGTTGTGCGCGGACTGATTACAGAGCGGGCATGTATTATATTGAACCGTACACGAGGGAGGTAAGATTATGAAAACGTTGGAAGAGTTGGAAAAAATCAGAAAGAACGAAGAAGAAGCGAAAACAAAGGGAAAGAAGATTATTTCTGTCGGTATGGCTACCTGCGGTATTGCAGCCGGAGCGCGTCCTGTTATGAATTCTTTTGCAAATGAGATTCGGACAAGAGGGATTAAGAATGTGGAGCTGACGATGATGGGCTGTATCGGTATGTGCAAGCTGGAGCCGATTGTGGAAGTCTATGATGAGGACGGAACAAAGACGACCTATATCAAAATGACGGAGGAGAAGGCTGCACAGGTGGTGAAGGAGCATATTATCGGTGGAAAAGTATGTGAGGAGTTTACGGTTTAGTTGTGGAGATGCAGCGCATCTGCGGCAGACTGACGGGCATGTGAGAACAAGAAAAAGCGAGGAACCTGCGGGTTCCTCGCTTTTTCTTGTTTCTATGCGGCAAAGAGCAAAATTGCCGCTTTGTGCTGCAGGGCGGACAGGGAATCCTGCGCCGGTCGGGAACTGGGAAGCGGCCGGGGATTGGAAGGGGCGGCTCCCTGCCGCCCCCCTTCCGGCGATTATGTTCCAAATGCTGCGGTTTCCCTTCTTGCCACCCATAAAAATCGGGTAACAGCAGCAATTTGCAGCAGAAAACTTAACTTCTTTGCTCCACATCGCAATATAATTTGTATTAGAATGTGGTTAAGTGAAACTAACCGTCCTGAAAAATGAAATTTTTATGTTCCTGAAAATAAAAAAAGCCCCGTGAGGAACATATTTTTTTAACATTCCAATATTTTACATATGAAAATAGAAAATTGGGGCAGTACCTCCCGGCGATTAGGGAGGAACACCGGGAGCATGTGCAAAATTCGACACAAAAATATAGCATGTTTACTGGTTTTGTGGTAATATAATTCATGTATGCGACTGAAAAAACTTTGGAAAGGAAGGTTTCAGAAATGAGTCAACAGAAAAAGCATTTGCAAAGTATCAAAGTGAGTCATGAGAAACATACGGCAGCGTGTGAAACTCAGGTAATGCCTATTCCGGATACTGTATGCATTTCCATGTCTCAGCATATTGGTGCTCCTTGCAAACCCTTAGTAAAAAAAGGGGATTATGTGAAAGTAGGACAGCCAATTGGTGATACAGATGCCTTTGTGAGTGCTCCTATCCACTCAAGTGTTTCGGGAACAGTTACAGGGATTGAAGGGATCCGATCTGTAATGGGTGGAGAGGATCAGGCAATTGTCATTGAGACAGACAAAAAACAGGAGGTCTGGGAAGAAATCAAACCTCCGGCAGCAGGCAACAGGGAAGAATTTGTAGCAGCAGTGAAAGCCAGCGGACTGGTTGGTCTGGGGGGTGCTGCATTCCCAACGCACATTAAGTATAACCCTAAGAATCTGGATGAAGTAGATACTCTCATCGTCAATGGTGCAGAGTGTGAACCGTTTATCACATCAGACCACAGACTGATGCTGGAAAATACACAAGATATTATCGACGGCGCAGTGCTGGTAATGAAGCATCTGGGTTTGAAAAAAGGATATATCGGCATAGAAGAAAACAAAGCAGATGCCATTGCACTTCTGGACAAAATGCTCAAAGAACAGGGGCACACGGAAATTGAAACCGTGACCCTTCGTGCGCGTTACCCGCAGGGAGCAGAAAGAGTCCTTGTTTATGAGGTTACAGGCAAACAGATGAATGCAGGTGTACTGCCTGCAGAGCTGGGTGTCATCCTGTCCAACATTACAACTATTGCTTTTGTCGGACAGTACTTTAAAACCGGCATGCCGCTGATTTCAAAGAGGATTACAGTAGACGGATCTGCTGTTGCAGAGCCTAAAAACATTATCGCACCTATCGGAACAAGGATTGCGGACATTGTGAACTTCTGCGGCGGATACAAGGCAGAACCCCGCAAAATTCTTATGGGCGGACCGATGATGGGAAGAGCAATCTTCTCTGACAGAGTTCCCCTTGTCAAAAACAATAATGCCATTCTTGCCTTTGCCGGCTCTCAGGCGATTGTTGCAGAGGAAACAGGATGCATTAACTGCGGAAGATGTCATAAGGCCTGCCCGTTTAAGCTGCTTCCGACCGGATATGCAGCAGCTTACGAGAAGCGGGATGTAGAAAGACTGCAGAAACTGAATATCATGCAGTGTATGGAATGCGGCAGCTGTTCCTATGTATGTCCGGCAAAACGGCCGCTGAGCTTTATCAACAAACTGAGCAAAGCGCTTGTAAAGGAGGAGGCGAATAAATAATGGAAAAGCAATATCATGATAATCTGATCGTGTCCTCTGCACCTCATGCGGTTTCCAATGTGGATACGACAAAGGTTATGGGAACAGTGCTCCTGGCTCTGATCCCGGCATTTGCAGTAGGAATCTATCAATTTGGATACAGAGCCGCAGTACTGACCATCGTCTGCGCTGCAGCATGTATGATTTTTGAATGGCTGTTCAATAAAATAATGAAAAGAAAGCAGACCGCAGGCGACTTAAGTGCTGCCCTGACAGGTGTGCTCATTGCGTTTAACGTACCATCCAACCTGCCTTACTGGATTGCCATTATAGGCTGTTTCGTAGCCATCATTGTTGTAAAACAGCTTTTTGGAGGCATTGGCCAGAACCTGGTAAACCCGGCGGTTACAGCAAGAATCGTTCTGTTTATTTCCTTTGCTACGGAGATGACCACATGGCCTGTCCCGAGAGGTGCAGGTGCAGCAGATGCTGTAACAGGACCGACACCTTTGGGAATCCTCGCAGAAGGCGGCGGACAGATGCCGTCCAACCTGGATCTGTTCCTTGGAAATGTAGGCGGATGTGTGGGTGAAGTAAGTGCGCTGGCACTGCTGATCGGAGGAATTTTCCTTATCTGGAAAAAGATTATCTCCCCGATTATTCCGGTATGTTTCTTAGGCACTGTATTTGTGCTTGCTCTGATTATTCCCGGGCAGGATCCGATCTTCCATCTGTGTGCGGGAGGTCTGATGCTGGGCGCTTTCTTCTGCGCTACAGACTATGTAACATCACCGATTCTGCCAATGGGAAAAGTAATTTTTGGTATCGGATGCGGACTTTTCACCATCCTGATTCGTGTTTACGGATCTTATCCGGAAGGCGTTTCCTTCGCCATTCTGCTGATGAATATTCTTACGCCGCACATTGATAATTTCTGCATAAGCAGAGCGTATAAAAAAGGAGGCGGTAAAGGTGAAAAATAATACATTTAAGACAACTGTCGCACCTGCACTGGTACTAGTTATTATCTGTCTGGTGATAACAGCAGCTCTCGCAGGAACTTACAGTGTAGCAAACCCTATTATTGAGGAAAACGCACAGAAGACAGCCGATGAAGCTCGTGCAAAAGTGCTTCCTTCCGGAGACAGCTTTACCCTGTATGACGGAAAACTGGTGGAAGGTGTAACAGAATGCTATTTTGCCGATAATAAGACAGGAATGGCTGTAACAGCTACATATAAAAGTTTTGGCGGTACGCTTACTGCCATGGTGGGAGTAGATAAAGACGGAAAAATCACAGGTGTAACCGTTACAGAACACGCAGATACACCGGGACTTGGAACAAAAGCCATGGAAGAAGAATATCTGGCGCAGTACAGCGGTGTTGATACAGCAGGAGAAAACAATATCAAAAATGATGCCGATCTGGATCAGGTTGTAGGCGCTACGATTTCTTCCAATGCTGTATACCAGTGTGTCAGTGAAGCTCTGCAGCAGTTTAAAGAATGCGGAGGTGTAAAATAATGAATAAATTAGGCATCGTTACAAAAGGGATCATCAAGGAAAATCCGGTACTGGTACTTTTGCTGGGCACATGTCCGACTCTGGCAGTAACCACCAGCGCCATCAACGGCCTGGGAATGGGCATTTCTGCCATGGTAGTACTGATTTGCTCCAATATTGTAATCTCTATACTGAAGAAAGTAATTCCAAGCACAGTCCGGATTCCATGCTATATCGTAGTAATCGCAGGATTTGTAACAGTTGTTCAGCTTATGCTGAAAGCGTATCTTCCTGCACTGGATAAATCCTTAGGACTGTTTATCCCTCTTATTGTAGTAAACTGCATCATTTTGGGAAGAGCAGAAATGTTTGCAAGCAAGAACTCCGTCATAGACTCTGCGCTGGATGGATTAGGCATGGGAATCGGCTTTACCCTGGCACTGGGAATCATGGGACTCATCCGTGAACTGCTGGGAAGCGGCACTGCATTCGGCATTGAACTCATTCCGGAAGCTGTAACTCCTATGGGAATCTTTATGCTGGCACCGGGCGGTTTCTTTGTTTATGCTGTGCTCATTGCTGCAGTTAACTGGGCAACAAAGGGCAAGGCCATCAAGAAGAAAGAGTTTGGCTGCGAAGGCTGCGCTATGGCAAGCCAGTGCGGCGGCAGCTGTGACAAAAAGGAGGCTAGCGCATAATGAAAGAGATTATTGTAATAATTATGACCGTTATCCTGGTGGATAACTTTGTACTGTCTCAGTTTCTGGGAATCTGTCCATTCCTTGGAGTTTCAAAGAAAATGGACTCTGCTACAGGAATGGGGATTGCAGTAACCTTTGTTATGGTACTGGCTACTGCAGCAACCTGGCCGGTTCAGAAATTCCTTCTGGATGCATATGGAATCGGCTACCTGCAGACTGTAGTGTTTATTCTCATCATTGCAGCGCTGGTACAGCTGGTAGAAATGACACTGAAAAAATATATGCCGCCTCTCTACCGATCTCTGGGAGTGTTTCTTCCGCTG